>JAWVDZ010000257.1:0-2704 GCA_033856955.1 Gaiellales bacterium | reverse complement strand
CCCGCGATCAGGTGCGTGTCGACCGCGTTGTGCAGCATGCGCAGCCCGTTGTCGAGGTTGTGCTCCCACAGCGGCGTGTTCCACTCGACGAGCGCCTCGCTGGCCCAGACGTTGTTCACGAGCACGTCGAGCCGGCCCTGCTCCGCCTCGATCCGGTCCAGGACGCTGCGGACCCGGTCAGGCTGCAAGTGATCGACCTCGACCGCGATCCCACTGCCTCCGGCTTCGTCTACGAGTTCGGCGGTCTCCTCGATCGTTTCCGGCCGGTCGTAGTCGGAGCGTCGCTCGCCGGTCGAGCGTCCCGTGCAGTAGACGGTGGCGCCCGCCTCGCCGAGCGCCATGGCGATGCCGCGCCCAGCGCCGCGCGTAGCCCCGGCGACGAGAGCCACCTTCCCGGTCAAAGGGCCCCTGGACACGTGCCGGATCCTATGCGCGCACGCGGGCCTCGAATGCCGTTATCGCCGTGTCCCAGGCGGCGTCCAGGTCGGCGCCCGGCGGGAAGCGGTCGGCGAGCTCGAGCTGCACCATGCCGTGCGCGAACGCCCACGTCGCGCGGGCGAGGTCCGGGTCGCCCCCGGCGGCGTGGATCACCGGGGCCGCCGCCCGCTCCTCCAGGCCGGGCGGCAGCAGGTCGCGCGGGAGCGGGCGCTCGGTCATCAGGCGGTAGAGCTGCGGGTTCGCGAGGGCGAAGCGCCGGTACGCGGCGGCGATCTCCGTCAGCGAGCGTGCGCCTCTCAGCGCTTCCGCATGCGCCTCGAGGCCCTCGGCGATCAGCACCGCCTCGAGCTCCCGCTTGCCGCCGAAGTGCTTGTAGAGCGACGGCGGTTTGATCCCGAGGGCCTGCGCCACGCGACCGAGTGTGAGCGCCTCGACCCCCTCCGAGGTCAGCAGGTCGCGCGCGGCGCGCACGATGTCCTGCTGGCGTGCGGAGAGGGCGGCCCGCTCAGCCGGCATTGCGCTGGAACCCCTCGGGCGTGCGCAGCCCGTAGCCGACGCTGCGGTCCATCGCCACGTGTGCACCCCACGCGAAACCGGCGACGAGCCAGGCGCTGCCGAGCGGCCCGGCGGCGGCGAGCGCGACCAGCGCCACCGGCCCCCAGAACCGGTGTACGCCGTTGTAGACAGGCACGGCCCGCGGGTGGAGCTGGCCCGGCGCCAGCCCCGCGCCCGCACCGAGCAGCAAGGCCAGGTCGGGACCGATCCCGCCGGCCAGCGCGGCTCCGAGCCCACCGTGCGACGCGACCGCGAACACCGTTGCGGTGAGCAGTGCTGCCAGCAGCGCTCCGTACGCGACTCGCTCGGCATGCATGTTCAATCTGGCTGTCATGGAAGCTCCCTTGGGTCGGCGGCTAATGATGTTAGCCACCGTAGGCTAAGACCGTTAGCTTGTCAACCCGGGCATACTCGAATCGCATGTCCCCCGAGCCCGAACAGTCGCCCGTCGAGCGCCGGATCGAGCGCAGCTTCGAGGACACGCAGGGCGTCGGGAAGCCGCTTTCCAGACGCACTCGCCAGACCAGGCGCTCCGTGGAGGCCTACCTCAAGGCCGGTGTGCTGCCGCGCTACATGGAGCGCCTCCGGGAGATCGAGCGCGAGACCCAGGAGCAGCGAATGAGGCTCACGCGGACGCACCAAAGGCTCAAGGACGAATGCAACGGCGACGCGGAGCTCTTCGCGCAGCTCTGGCGCCAGCGGGCCCGCGCGTGGCGCTTCGACAAGCTCAACGCCCTCATCGACGAGCACAACGAGTGGTACCCGGTCGAGGCGAGCCTCCCGATGGACCCGCGCACGCGCGACTACCAGCGCATCCGCGGCCGCTCGTACCGGCGCGACCCGCTCGATGCCGACTGGGTGCTGCGAGAGTTCCCCGCCTAGTGGCGAAGAAGGTCAAGAAGAAGTGCTGCAAGTCGAAGCCGCTGTGCAAGCGCTGCCCGCGGCGGGCGGCCAAGAAGAAGAAGCGCTAGTACTCGATCACGCTGCGGATCCCGTCCTGGGCCTCCATCAGCTCGAATCCGCGGTTCACGTCGTCCAGCGTGATCCGGTGTGAGATGAACGAGTCCACGTCGATGTCGCCCGCCAGGTAGCGGTCGACGAGCAGCGGCACCTGGTCGCGCCCCTTCACGCCGCCGAACGACGAGCCGCACACGCGCCGCCCGGTGATCAGGAGCCGCGGCACGACGTCCAGGGTCTCGCCCTTGCCGGCCACGCCCGCGACCGTGCACAGCCCCCACCCCATGCGCGCGGACTCGACCGCCTGCCGCATCACCTGCACGAGCCCGGTCGCCTCGAAGGTGTAGTCGGCACCGAACCCGCCGGTCTCCTCCAGAACTCGCTCCACCACGTCTGGCCCGCCGTGCCACACCTCGGTCGCCCCGTGCGCGCGCGCCATCTCGAGCCGCTCGTCGGAGAGGTCCACGCAGATGATCCGCTCGGCGCCCTGAAGCCGGCAGCCCACCACCGCGCCGAGGCCGACCATGCCCGCCCCGAAAACGACGCATGTGGACCCCGCCGCCACGCCCGCCGTGTACATCGCGGCCCCGAGCCCGGTCGACAGCCCGCAGGCGAACAGGCAGGCGCGGTCGAGGGGCGCCTCGGGCGACACCTTCGCCAGCGCGATCTCCGGCATCACCGTGTACTCGGCGAACGTAGAGGTGCCCATGAAGTGGCGGATCGGCTCGCCGGCGCGCGAGAGGCGCGTGGTGCC
>JAWVDZ010000256.1:0-5198 GCA_033856955.1 Gaiellales bacterium | reverse complement strand
CACTCGATCCAGCCCACGATCGACGCCTGGGGCGTGCCGCGCGAGTTCATCGGCCTGATCGTGGTGCCGTTCATCGGCAACGTGGCCGAGCATTTCTCGGCCGTCAAGCTGGCGGTGGCGAACCGTGTCGACTTCGCGATGGGCATCGCCTACGGCTCGGGCATCCAGATCTCGCTGCTGGCCAGCGGCATCGCCGTCTTCGCGAGCATGCTGATCGGCAACGAGGTGGCGCTCGTGTTCGACCCGCTCCAGCTGGCCGCGCTGGGCGCCGCGGCGATCGGCTCGACGCTGGTCGCGAGATCGGGTGAGACCAACTGGCTGGAGGGTCTGCAGCTGCTGACCGTGTACTTCATCATTGCGGTCGCGATTTGGCTGCTGGGATAAGCTGACGCCGAAAAGCGACGGTTTGCAGGCGTCAGCTACCGAATCGGATACGCCCGCCCATTGACCGCCGGCAGCACCTGGGCCGTGACCCAGGCCGGCGTCTGCACCAGGCCGGAGCGGTACTCGTACGAGCCGTTCGTGCGCTTGCGGTCGGCCAGGTAGCCGAGCGCGCCGGTGTTCACGAGGCCGCACTTGATACGGGACTGAATCACCCAGGACGTGGACTGGCTGTCCGAGCCGGACGAGGCGGTCAGCCCATAGCCGAGGTCGCTGCGCTGCAGGCCGTGCATGTAGTCGTACGCGTGTGCAACCGCCTTCCAGGCGCAGGGGATGCCCCCCGCCCGCAGCGCCATCACGGCCGCCGCGGTGTCGTTCGAGTCGGCGCCGGTTCCCGGCGCATAGCCGTAGCCGCCCGCCGTGCCCTGGAGGCTGCGGATGTAGGCCAGCGAGCGGGAGGGCAGCGTCGCGCCGGCGGCGCGGAATGCGAGCACGCCCCAGTAGGTGGAGTTCGAGAAGCTGCCGATGCGGCCGGTGGCGGCGACCGTCGAGCGAAGCGCCCGCACGAGGTTTCGGCCGGCGAAGCTGGTCGGATTCTTGCCCAGCGCGACCACCGCCAGGATGCCCCGCTCCAGGGAGTAGGCGTCGTGCCAGCCCTTGGCGTGGGCGGCCAGGAACGCGGTCGGCGTTTTTCCACCGCTTCGGTGCATGGCCGCTGGGTTTCGGTCGGCGGCGGCCAGGCCCATCACCGACCACTCGGTGAGCGAGACGGAGGCCGAGCCGCCGGGCTCGGCGAAGCCGCCGGAGAGCGTCTGCCTTGACGCCAGGTAGTCGCCGCCGCCGGCCTGCGCGAGCTGCGCGGTGAGGGCGAGCAGCGAGATGGTGAGGATCAGCGTTCGTCGGATCATGTCGGCTCCAATGGTACGAAGGTTGCGTGCAGCCGCCGCGCGTAGCGGTCGAGCATGCGTATCAGGGAAGGACCCGCCACCAGGGCGATGACCGCGTTTCCGGTGGCGTGGGCGATGTCGAAGGGAAGTCCGGTTGCGGCCAGCGTCAGGAAGGAGTGCAGATCGGCGCTCGGGCCGAGGGTGCTCCATGCCCACACATCCATCAGCCAGTCGAACAGAAAGCCCCAGACGATGCCGAAGGCCGCGAGCGCGTAGCGGTTGCGAAGCACCCCTCCAAGCGGGGCGGCCGAGGCGCCGACCAGTCCCCAGCCGATCATCTGCCACGCCGTCCATGGGCCCTGGCCGAGCACCGTGTTCGAGAGCAGCGCCGCGGCGCCGCCCGTCGCGATCCCGGCCCGTGCGCCCAGCGTCGCTCCGGTGACGGCGACGATGATCGTCACCGGCTGGACGTTGGGGATGAACGCGAACAGCACCCGTCCTCCCGCCGCGGCCGCCGCCAGCGCCGCCACCAGCGAGAGCTCGCGGCTGCGGTTGGGCCCCGTCTCGACCGCCGATACGGCCACCGCGACGCACGCCACCGCGATCAGCAGGACAAGGCTAGACATGCGTGCGCTCCCGCTGCTCGGCCAGCCGCGCGACCCCGTCTGCGATCGAGACGCAGCCCAGCGCCAGGCCGAGCTGGCAGGCGAAGAATCCGCCCCGGGCCAGCAGCTCGCGCGGTGCGCGGTCGGCCAGCACCCGTCCGCGTGCGATCGTGGTCACGTCCGTGGCCGACTCCGCCGCAAAGTCGACGTCATGGGTGATCACGCCGACAGCGCAGCCGTCCGCCGCCAGACGCCGGACGAGCTCGGCAAGCGCCAGCTTTCGCAGCCCGTCGAGGCCGCGGGTGGGCTCGTCCAGCAGCAGCAGCGCCGGTCGCATCACCGTCACCGAGGCGATCGCCAGCCGCTGCCGCTCCCCGCTCGAGAGGTCGCGGGGATGCCGCCCGGACAGCGCGTCGAGGCCGAACCGTTCCAGCTCCTCCCGCACCCGCCGGGCCCGCCCGGCCGGCTCGACGCCCAGGTTCTCGAGCGCGTACGCGACCTCATCGGCGACCGCCTCGCGCAGTGCGTGGTGGGCCGGATTCTGGCTCACGTAGCCGCTCAGTCCGGCGCCGTGGACTCGCCCGGAGTCCGGCACGGCCAGCCCCGCCGCGATCTGGGCAAGCGTCGTCTTGCCGGCCCCGTTGGGGCCGAGCAGGGCCGTCACGCGTCCGGCGCAGAAGCCCGTGGTCGCCCCTCGCAACGCTTCGATCTCGCCGAACCGCTTGTGCAGGGCCTCGACGGCCACCACCGGCTCGGCGGCGGCGTGGGGCGCGGGAGGCCGAACCTCGAGTGCCGTTACCAGCGCTCGGGCCTCGCGCACCGAGAGCGGCAGGTCGGGCCGGCCGGCGGCCGCGAACGCCTGTGTCACGGGCGGCAGCAGCCACGGCGCGGCCGTCGCCAGGTGGCGGGCGGCCTCGCGCGGTGTGCCGTCGAACGCGATCCGGCCGGCCTCCATCACCAGCACGCGGTCGGCTTCGCCGAAGATCCGCGCGGTGCGGTGCTCGGCCACGACCACGGTGACTCCGCGATCGCGGTTGATCCTGGTGACCAGCGCCAGCAGCTCCTCGGCCGCCACCGGGTCGAGCTGGCTGGTCGGCTCGTCCAGCAGCAGCAGCCGCTGGCCCATCGCCAGCACCGAGGCGATCGCCACCCGTTGCTGCTCGCCGCCGGACATCCGCGCCGTCTCGCGCTCGGCCAGATGTGACGCGCCGGTTGCGGCCAGGGCCTCCTCGGTCCGGGTCAGCATCTCGAACGGGGGACAGCCCATGTTCTCCAGCCCGAAGGTGACCTCGTGATCCGCTCGCCGCATGACCAGCTGCGACTCGGGATCCTGAAACACGAGTCCTGCCCGCTGGGCGATCGCGCCCGGGCGGTGGTCGCGCGTATCCAGCCCGCCGCTGACCACGCGGCCGGAGAGCCGCCCGCCGTGGAAGTGCGGCACCAACCCCAGCGCCGCCCGCAGCAGCGTCGACTTGCCGCAGCCCGATTCGCCCAGCAGCAGCACCAGCTGACCCTCCTCGATCTCGAGCGTGATGCCGTCCAGCGCCGGCGATCCGGCGTCCGGGTAGCGGTAGCGGACGTCGTCGAAGCTCAGCGCCGCCATCGCACCGCCCCCGCCGCGGCCGTGCCCAGCGCCAGCAGCGCGCCGGTCACCGCGAGGCCCGAGACCGTCACCGGATCGTCCAGCAGGTCGTAGTAGCGGTAGTCGTCGGTGACCGCGGCGACGGCCACCACCGCCGCGGCGATCGCGGCGGTCGCCAGCAGCAGCCGCTCGCGATCCGGCATCGCCACCCGCGGCGGCCGGGTGCGACGGCCGCCGCCGTAGCCGCGGGCCTCCATCGCCTCCGCCAGCGACATCGAGCGCTCCAGCGACAGCGCCACCAGGGGCGTGGCCAGCGCCGCCGCCTGCCGCCGGCCGGTGAGCCCCGCGGCACGCGCCCGAGCGGCCAGCGCGAGACCCGCCGCGTCGCGCTCGAGCGTGGGCAGAAGCCGCGACGCGAGCGCGGCGATCATCGCCGACCGCGGCGCCACTCGGGCCACCGCCGACAGCACCCGGTCGCCGTCGGCGAGGCGCACGAAGGCGGCGATCGCGAACGACGAGCCGACGATGCGAAGCGCCGCCGAGAGGCCGAACACCAGCTCCTCCTGGGTCACCTCGGTGTCCAGCACGGGGATCTGCGGTCCGCTCCAAACCGGCGTGAGGCCTTGCACGCCCACGAACGGGTTGGCCGCGAACACGAGCAGCGCGGTCGTGCACGCGAACCACACGTACATCGCCCGCGGTGGCGGCGCCACCCACAGCAGCAGTCCGGCGGCCGCGGCGCAGGCGGCGACCGAGAACGGGTTGGAAAGCGTCACCGAGCCGACCAGCAGGGCGCCGCAGATCAGGCCGACGGGAAGCGGACTCACTGCCGGCCTCCCGCGGCGATCACCGTGCCGCCGGCGTCCAGCGCGACGGCGTAGGTGTTGGCGATCCGGGACGGGTGCGACGCCAGCGTCGCCGCCGCCGCGCAGGCGCTGGCCCCGGTGTCGCCCGCCACCACCAGCACGACCGCGTCGCCCGGCGCGACGGGAGGCTGATAGCCGGCGATCAGGGCGTGGGCGGCCGTCAGCGGGACGCGACCGCCGGCTCCGCGGTAGAGCATCACCGAGCCGTCCTGGAGCGAGACGGTGAGCCCACGGCCCTGCCAATCGCGCAGCTCTCCCGCTGCCTGGGCGAATGTCTCCACCTCGACCCGGTAGTCGGCGGTGCCCGAAACGACGTGGGCCCCGGCATCGCG
Organism: Gaiellales bacterium; assembly: GCA_033856955.1. GTDB lineage: Bacteria > Actinomycetota > Thermoleophilia > Gaiellales > JAICJC01 > JAICYJ01. Next base: position 545 of record JAWVDZ010000256.1, on the reverse strand, counting down.
CAGGGCGCCGGCGATGGCGCCGGCGCAGCTCGGCCCCGTGACCGACACCGGGTGGCGATGTCCGCCGTAGCCGTGTACGAACGGTTCCGGCCATGCCCCGATCGCGACCGGAGTCTGGACGAGGTCGTTCCAGTAGCGTCGATCCCACCACTCATGGTCGCCGGGATGGAGGTCGACGTCGGCGGCGCCGCTGTCGGGCGCGATGCCGTTGATGAAGTACAGCCAGTCGGTGCCGGCCGAGCGGTCACCGGACAGTCCGTCGATCGACTCGACGAAACGCCCCGCGTAGCTGGTGCCGACCTCGCTGACGCGGCGCAGTCCATTCAGTGCACTCTGGCCGGCCCTGGTGGTGTGCTCGCTGAGGACGACGGCGCCGTAGTCGCGGCTGACGGTCACCCGCACCGCCGCCGGCCCGGTCGCGGGCGCATTGGCGCCGCGACCGCAGCCGGCGGTCAGAACGATCAGCAATGTGAGGATCACCCGCGTGCGCATCCTCGATCCGTTCCGGTGCGGCGATTGCTACGAGGCTCGCACCCGCAGCGTGG
>JAWVDZ010000255.1:0-2504 GCA_033856955.1 Gaiellales bacterium | reverse complement strand
TGCCGACGACGCCGCCCGCATCGCCGCCGACGTGGGCTACCCGGTGCTGGTGCGGCCCTCCTACGTCCTGGGCGGCCGCGAGATGCGGATCTGCTACGACGAGGCGACGCTGCGCTCGCGGCCCGTGCAGGCCGGCTCGCTTATCGACCGCTTCGTCGAGGACGCGATCGAGGTGGACGTCGATGCGGTCTGCGACGGCAACCGCACCTGGATCGGCGCCGTCATGCAGCACGTCGAGGAGGCGGGAGTGCACTCGGGCGACTCGGCTTGCGTGATTCCGACGCTCTCGCTGGGGGACGAGATCGAGCGCGAGATCCGCGATCAGACGCGGGCGATCGCCGAGGCGCTGGGCGTCCGGGGCCTGATCAATGTCCAGTTCGCGGTGCAGGGATCGCGGATCTACGTGATCGAGGCCAACCCACGCGCCTCGCGAACGGTGCCGTTCGTGGCCAAGGCCACGGGGCTGCCGCTGGTCGAAGCGGCGTGCCGCGCCGCACTGGGCCTGCCGGTCGACCTGGTCGAGCGCTCGCCGGACCACATCAGCGTCAAGGCGGCGGTGCTGCCCTTCCAGCGCTTCTTCGGCGCCGACCCGGCGCTCGGTCCCGAGATGCGATCGACCGGCGAGGTGATCGGCATCGGCCCCGATTTCCCCACCGCCTTCGCCAAGGGCGAGCGGGCGGCGGGGCGGCCGCTGCCGCGCGAGGGCCGCGTCTTTCTCTCGGTGCGCGACGCCGACAAGCCGGCGGCGACGATGCTGGCGGCGCTGCTCCAGTCGCTGGGCTTCGATCTGGTTGCCACGGCAGGCACGGCGCGGGCGCTGCAGCGGATCGGCATCCCGGTCGAGACCGTCCAGAAGGTGACGCAGGGCTCACCGAACGTGGTCGACCTGATCCGCGACGGAGCGATCAACCTGGTCATCAACACGCCGCTCGGCCGCGGCGCGCGGGCCGACGGCTACGAGATCCGCGAGGCCGCCATCCGCCACCGCATCCCCTGCATCACCACCCTGGCCGGAGCCTCGGCCGCGGTGCAGGCGATCGCGCAGGCCCGCGACATCGCGCCGATCGCGCTCCAGGATCTGCACGGGGCGGCGGTGGCGGACGGCGAGCATGCTTCCCGATAGACGCCGGCTGGACGTCGCACGGGTGGAGGCGGTCGGCGCCTACACGCTGCTGGTGCTGCGAAACCACGGCCATCCGGTCGGCCGGCCGGGGCAGTTCTTCATGCTTCAGGCGACGCCCGAACCGGCCTCGGCCTATCTGCCGCGTGCACTCTCGGCCGCATGGGCCGACGAGCGCGAGCTGGCGTTCCTGCTGGACGTGCGTGGCGCCGGAACGACAGCGCTGGCGGCGGCCGCAGGCGTCGAGGTGCTGGGACCGCTGGGAAAGGGATTTCCCGCCACCGCGGGTCCCGCGATTTTGGTCGGCGGTGGCATCGGAGCCGCCATCCTGCCCTGGCTGGTACGAACGCTGCCGGGACCGGTGACGACCGTGCTCGGATTCCGCGAGCCGCAGCAGGCCGTCTGCGCGGCGCTGGTCGATCCGGAGGCGACCGTGGTGCTCGAGCCGACGCTCGTGACCGAGCCGCTGGCCCGCCTGCTGCCGCTGGAGGGCACCGTCTACGCCTGCGGTCCCGACCCGATGCTGCACGCCGTGGCGGCGCTCTGCGCCGAGCACGACACGCCCTGCCTGCTTGCGATGGAGGCGGCGATGGCCTGCGGCTTCGGCGCATGCTACGGCTGCGCCGTCGAGATCGACGGCGAGTGGAAGCGGCTCTGCATCGAGGGTCCCGTGGTGGAGGCCGCGCGTGTCCTCGCCTGACATGTCGGCTGAGATCAGTGGCGTCACCCTCGAGCATCCGATCGTCAACGGCTCCGGCACGCTGGACGCGCTGACGGCTGGGACGCTCGGTCTCTCCGCCTTCGTCACGAAGACCGTCACCCTCAATCCGCGCACCGGCAATCCGCCGCCCCGGATCGCCGAGACGCCGGCCGGCATGGTCAACTCGATCGGGCTAGCGAACCCCGGCCTGGAGGCATTCTGCGAGCACCACCTGCCGCGGCTGGCCGAGCTGGGAGTGCCGCTGATCGTGAGCGTAGGGGGATGGAGCCGCGAGGAGTACGCGACCGCGGTCGCTCGCATCGGCTCGCACCCGGCGGTGGCGGCGATCGAGCTGAACGTCTCCTGCCCCAACGTCGACACCGGCTGCATCTCGATCGGAACCGACCCCGAAGAGACGCGCGCTCTGCTCCAGCGGTGCCGGGCCGAGACCGACCGGCCGCTGCTGGCGAAGCTTTCGCCCAGCGTCGCCGACGTGGCTGCGATCGCCACCGCCGCCGCCGAGGGCGGTGCTCACGGGCTCGTGCTGATCAACACCGTGCGCGGCATGGCGCTCGACCGGGCATCGCTGCGACCGCTGCTCGGAGGTGGCGGGGGAGGCCTCTCGGGGCCGGCGGTGAAGCCCGTCGCGCTGCACGCGATCTACCACAGCCGAGCCGCCACCGG
>JAWVDZ010000254.1:0-2621 GCA_033856955.1 Gaiellales bacterium | reverse complement strand
CTGGACACCGGTGGGACGATGCACGCCAGCGTCGACGACAGCGGCCGGCTCCTCACGGACGACGACTTCGCCTACGCCGTGGACACGACGGGCCGTCGGGTGGTGTTCGCGAGCATCACCTTGAAGGCTCCCGACCTGAGCGTGCAGGTGTACGAGCACGATCGGGGCGGGCCCGACTCCGCGCCGCCGACGATCATCGCACCGCCGGTTCCGCAGTTCGTCGCCGGTCGGCCGGTGGACGACCAGCAGATCGGCGTTCAGGTCGGCTACTGGGCGCACGACGAGCACGGCGTGTGCGTCCACGATCTCCAGCGCAGCGTCGGCGGGGGCCCGTGGCTGGAAGTTCCGCTGGCCGATCCGTCGCGGATCACAGCCAACAGCTCGCTGGCGACCGGCGGGGCGACGACGTTCCGCGTGCGCGCGACCGACTGCCTCGGCCACGTCAGCGGATTCTCTGCCGGGCCGCCCACGCTGCCTGACGTGGCTCAGGAGAACGCCGGCGCGATCGACTACTCGAGCGGATGGACGACCCAGAGCGCCGGGTTGGCGATGGGCGGCGCCCGTCGCGTCTCCTCCACCGCCGGGGCCTGGGCGCGCTACACGTTCACCGCCTCGAGCGTCGCCTGGATCGCCGACCGGGGACCGGCGTTCGGCAAGGTCAAGGTGTACCTGGACGGCCGGCTGATCCGCCGGGTCGGGCTGTTCGCATCGAGCAACCAGGCGCCGCGGGTGATGTTCGCCTTCACGTGGCCGGCGAGCGGCCCGCACCGGCTGCGGATCGTCTCGCTGGGCACGACCGGCCATCCCGGCGCCAACGTGGACGCGTTCGCCTCGCTCTCCTGAGCCGGCGGCGCCCATAGCGCGCGCCGCCGGCCCGGGGTGGGTTAGATGTTCAGGCGCCGCTCGGCATCGAAGCGGACTCGTCGTTCTGCCACAGGCCGAACTCGTTGCCATGGGGATCGGTGCAGGTTGCGAACCAGCCCATGCTTGGCACGGGCATCGGATCGTCGGCCTTGCCGCCCAGCTCGCGCACCTTGGCCGCGCCGTCGTTGATGTCGTCAACGTCGAAGTAGGCCCGCGTCCCGTGCTTGCCGGGCTCCATGTTGGTGATCGCGGCTCCGCCCTGGTCGCTGATGCGGGCCATGTGGTACTCGGACGGACCGGGGTAGGCCTGGAACTCCCAGCCGAACAGGGATCCCCAGAACTCGCGGCTCTTGGCGGTGTCATCCGCCGGAATCTCGATGTGCACGATCTTGCCGGGCATGTGTCCTCCTCTTGCTCGTGTGAGGCCGGGAGCGTTCGCCGCCCAGCCGCCGTCATCACCTGTGTAGACCTGGCGGCCCGCAGAATCTCATCGCATCGCGGTCATTCCCGATAGGTCGCCGAGAGATGCTGCGGCACGCACATGCTCCAGGCGTCGATCACCAGCTCGCGCATCTCGACCTCGTCGATCGCCGCCAACCGCACCACCACCCAGTGGTAGCGAAGGTCCGAGTCGCGCGGCATCATGAACTTGTCCGGCTCGGTACCGACCAGCCACTCCCGCTCCTCCTTTGGAAATCCGAATCCCATCAGCGTCTCATCGCGGGAGAATGCCAGATAGACGATCCGTCCCACCCGGAACTTGACGCGGCCGCGCACGAATGCCTCGTACGACCGCGGCAGGTCAAGCGCCACCTTGCGAACGTCGTCGATCGTGACCACGGCTCCACCCCCTGTGCGTCGTGCACGGGTACCGTATCGCCGTCCCCGATGAGTGCGAGCCGGACAAGGTACTGACCGTGCACGCACCGTCGGCGGGCGCTACCTCCGGCGGTGGCGGTGAAGCGCGCGGCCGTGCGCGGCCGGCTTGAACTCGAACGTCAGCCGGTGCAGCGAGCCGTCCGTGAGCTCGAGCAGCAGTTGGCGGCAGCTCCCCGCGTACCCTCGGCTCGTCCGCCAAAGCACCATCCCGCGGCCGTCCTGGCCGGCATCGTTGATGGTCGCATCGGCGGGCTCGAGCCTGGGATCACCGGCCGCGACCAGCGCGTTGCCGGGGCAGGGAACCGCCGCCACCTGAACTCCGGCGACCACCACGGCGCCGGACGAGCCCTCGACCGCGAACTTGAGCGGGATCGTCCGCCCGGCCTCGTCGGCCCCCCGGCCGCGCCCGCCGACGGGCGGTTCCCACCCCAGCCAGCGGTAGCGCACCCAGTAGGTGACGGTGCGAGACGTGCGATTGCCCACCGTGTCGTCCGCGGCCGCGCTGAAGGTGTGCTCACCCGGACTGGAGGTGTCGATGGCCGATCCCAGGCACGCGGCGATGCCCGAACCCCCGTCGGTGCAGTCGAAGCCGGCCGTCAGCGTGCTGCCGATCTCGACCTCGGCGCCGTCGAGGGGCGCGGTGATCGTCACCTGCGGGGCGAGCCGGTCGACTCGCAGCCCGCCCACCGGCCCCGCCGTGACGCAGTTTCCGGCCCGGTCGCACACCTGCACCGACTGGGTGCGTGCGTCCGCGGTCTCGCTGCCTTCCGGCACCTGGGTCGAGAGCGAAAACGCGGCCTGTGCGGCGTCGGAGAGGCCGCTGCCCGTGTCGCTCGCGCTGCACCACACGGTCACGTTGCCGGCGTGCCATCTGCCGT
>JAWVDZ010000253.1:0-7204 GCA_033856955.1 Gaiellales bacterium | reverse complement strand
CCGTTGTGGAACACACCCGTAATGCCGAGCAGCCACATCAGCACGCCCGCGGTGGTGCCGATCACCAGCGAGACCATCGCCTGTCCGCGCACGTATCCGATCAGCGCCCGCTCGCAGCGGGTGATCAGATCGCGGTCGTCCTCGCTCTCGCCTGGCGGAAACAGGCGCCGCAGGAACCTCGAAAGCCGCGGAGCGTCCAGCAGCATGTAGACCGAGACGACGATCACCAGCACGACGTTGAAGAGGCTCTCGACCACGCCCAGCAGCACCCCTTGGGCGATGTCGACCGCCCGCCCGGACACGCTCTGGACGTCCAGCGAGTCGATCTTGGCCTGCACCTTGTCGCTCAGGTTGCGGACGTCGATCTGTTCGAGGTGATGGTTGTCGAGCCACGTCTGAAGGCGGTCGAGCCGCTTCTGGGCGGGCGTTTCGCTCTCGCCCGGGCGCTTCGTGAACTCGTCCTGCACCACCGACGTGGCCGCCTGCACCTGCGTTGCCACCACCGTGCCGGCCAGCACACCGGCACCGATGAACGCGACCGCGAACAGCGCGTAGACGACCAGCACCGCCACCGGCCGCGGCAGCCGCAGCACGGCGAACGCCCGCACGATCGGATTCAGCAGGATCGCGATCAGCGCAGCGACCACGAAGATGAAGACTGCGTGGCTGACCGCCGCCACCAGTTGCCAAGCTCCGACCAGTATCAGCGGTAGCCCCACCAGCTGCACCCAGCGCGGGATCTCGACCTTCCGCGGGCTGTCGGGCACCATCGCGGCCACTGTACCAACCTGGTCCGCTGTTGCTCAAAAGCCCGTGCAAATCGCGGGCAATCTTCGCCCCTGCCGGCGGCGGTCGGCTACCCTGGCAGCGTGATCGCAACCCGCCAGCGCCAGCGCCGTAGGCGGCGCACCACCCGCCGCCGGCGCGACCCGCGACGGCTCAGGCTGATCGCCGGGCTGGTGGTGGCGCTGGTCGCAGCGGTCGTGCTGGTGACGCTGCTTCGCTCGGGCTCGAGCGGGCCGGCCACGGCCGGCATCGCCCCGTCCGATTCGGCCGAGCTCGCGCCCGACGGTCCGCCCCAGGTGCAGACGCTCGCGATGGCCGGCGGGCTTTCGCTGGACGTACCGATCACCCAGGCCCGGATCACGGCCATCGTCTATCACGCGACCGGCGCCACCGACGCAATTCCGCTGCAACCGTCCGGCCACCAGCGAAACGAGGGCTTCCTCGCCCGGCTGGGAGACCGGCTGTTTGGCAATGGAGGCAACGGCGGCCCGTCCTACTTCGTGGACGGAGCGGGCTCGGGGCCGGACACGGGCTCGGTGGACGTCGGCGCGCCGGCCGGCACCGGCGTCTACGCGCCGGTGGACGGTGTCGTGGTCAGCGTCCAGCCCTACGTTCTGAACGGCCAGCTGCGCGGCAGCATCATCCAGATCCGTCCCGACGCTGCCCCGGCTGTGATCGTCACGATCGGCAACCTCGGCCGGCACCTGGGGATCGACGTCGGCTCGGCGGTGAAGGCCTCGCAGACGCGGCTTGGATCGGTGATCGACCTCTCGAAGCTGATCGACCAGACGGTCGCCCGCTACACCTCCGACGCCGGCAACCACGTCTCGATCCAGATCAGCCCCGCGCCCGGCGCCAGCCCGCTGCTGTGAGGATTCTGTTTATCGCCGACATCTTCGGCGCACCGGGACGGCGGGCGGTCGAGCTGAAGCTGCCCGGCCTGCGCGAGCAGATGGCGCTCGACCTGGTCGTTGCCAACGGCGAGAACTCGGCCGACGGAGTCGGCATCACCAGCCGCATCGCGACCCGGCTGTTCGCCGCAGGTGTGGACGCGATCACGCTCGGAAACCACGCCTACCGCCAGCGCGAGGTCTATCCCTTCCTCGACGCCGAGCCGCGGATCATCCGCCCCGCCAACCATGCCGCCGCCGCCCCCGGCCGCGGCACCTCCCTGGTGCAGACCGCCGACGGCACCCCGGTGGTCGTGATCAACCTGATCGGCCAGCTGTTCCTGGACGCCGCCCGCAGCCCATTCGAGATGGCGACACGGTTGGCCGGCGATGCTCGCGAACAGGCAGCGGTGGTGCTGGTCGACTTCCATGCCGAGGCGACCAGCGAGAAGGTGGCGATGGGCCGGCTGCTCGACGGCCGTGTGACCGCGGTCGTGGGCACCCACACGCACATCCAGACCAACGATCCGGCGGTGCTGCCGGGCGGCACCGCCTACCTGACGGACGCCGGCATGACCGGGCCGCACGACTCCGTCATCGGGGTGCGCTCTGACCTGGTGCTGCGCCGCTTCCAGACCGGCCTGCCGGTGCGATTCGAGCCGGCCGAAGGCGACGTGCGGATCGAGGGTGCGGTGATCGAGTGCGACGCCGAGACCGGGCAGGCCACCAGCATCGAGACGGTGCGCGTCAGCGCGGGGTGAGCGCCTCCTCGTGGCGGGGCAGCAGCAGGCCGAGCAGCACCAGCGGCAGCCACCAGCAGATGTAGGGGTAGAACCAGTAACTGGAGACCAGCTGGGTGGCGATCACGGCCGCCGCCGCCAGCGCCGCCACCTGAGCGGCGTCCTTGCGGCCGCGGGGGAGCACGCCCAGCAGCAGGCAGCCCAGGACGACCGCAACCTGGAGCGCCTGCTGGAGCCAGTGCAGATCCCACCAGCCCGGGTGATAGCTGCCTATCGTCCAGATCGAGAGCGGAGTCACCCGGCCGAGCTGGTAGTGGAAGGTGCGGTCCCAGAACAGCCGCAGCCCGTTTCCGTCCAGCGCCAGCATCGAGAGCAGCGCCAGCGAGGCGGCCGCGAAGCCAATCGCGGTGGCGGTGCGGTTGCGCAGCGAGAGCATCAGCGGCACCAGCGCGAGCGGGCCGAGCTTGGTCAGGCCGGCGGCCGCCAGCAGCACGCCGCGGACGGCCGGCAGCGAGAGCGCCGCGACCATCCACGCCAGCAGCGCGCCGACCAGCGCGTCGTTGGTGTTCATGTTCAGCGCGTAGAGCGTGAAGGGGTCGGCCGCCCAGGCGAACGCCAGCAGCACCCCGAGCCGGGCGGAGCGAAACCGCCAACCGGCGACGAACAGGCCCGCGATCGTCAGCAGGTCGAAGGCTGACGCGGCCACGTGTGCCGCCGGCAGATCGTCCCACAGCCCGCTCCAGCCGAAGATGGCGACAAACGGGACGTAGGCCAGGTAGACGCTCGGGCCATAGGTGTCGCCGGACTCGATCGGCGACTCGCAATGCCCGTTCGACTGGATGTAGCCGATCGCATCGCCGTTCGAGTACTTGCCGGCGCACGACCTGCCGGTCTTGACGGGCATGTGGCCGTAGGGCAGCGTGCCGTTCAGCAGCCGGTCGGCACCCACCACGCCCGCGTAGCCGACGTCGAGGATGTTGGAGTTCTGGTTGTTCAGCCCCAGCCGAAAGCCGATCAGGGCGAACGTCAGCGCAACCAGGATCAGCGCGTGCGTGGGGCCGATGTCGGTGTGGCGGGGCCGGTGCGAGAAGCCGACGCCGAGCATCCGGGCCAGCAGGTAGAGGAGCGGCGGGTAGACGAGCGGCGTCGACCAGAACAGGTCTCCGCGCACGAACCAGATCAGCGAGACGCCGAACGAGAGCAGCGCCAGCAGGTCGAGCGTGCGCAGCGACAGCGGCCGCCGCCAGTCGATCAGGCCGCCGAGGAACAGAAAGCAGAGCGGCAGGAACACCCACCAGCGGTTGATCAGCCGGCCGTAGGAGTTCGGCTCTCCGCGCGCAAGCTGCCAGTCCACCTGCGGGCCGGTGCGCACGCCGATCACCGACATCGACGTGTCGTACACGCGCGCCTCCGCCACCTCGCTGCCGTCGCCGGCGTCGAACCGCACAGTCCAGACTCGATCGTCGCCCAGCGTCGCCTGAACGTTGACGCCCTTGTACTGGCCGACCCAGTCGCGCAGCCGCTGCGAGCGTCGCGCCAGCTGCACCGCCTGGTCGCCGGTCAGTCGCGGCGGGCCGAGTTTGGATGCGATGTGCCGGGAGATCACGGCGCTGGTCCTGTCCCGGATCGTGAACGAGGCCAGCACGGTGTGCTCGCCCTTGACCTCGAGCGCAGCTGACCATGTGCCCCGCAGCCGGTCGTACACCACCTCCCAGTGGCTGCCGGGGTTATCGCGTTCGAGCGGCGCCACGGCGGAATCGGCCGAGGCGATCGAGATCACCTGCTGCTGGGTCAACCGGTGGACGCCGGCATGCGCCACGCTCGGCGTGAGCAGCAGCCCGATCACCGCCAGCAGCGGGACTCTAGATGGTTGTTTCCACGGCATGCGTGGCTTCTGGACGCAGGATGGGGTGTTCCAGACATCGCGACCGCCCGCAGGGCAGGCTGGATGAAGCCTGTTCAAGGGCGATCGTGGCGTCTGGGACGGCCCAGACCAGTCCCAGAGCCGCGCAGGTCGTGGAATCAACCATCTAAATCGGTGAATCCACGGCATGCATGGCTGCTGAAGCCGGGGCGCTCACCGGAAGCTCCACAGCTTGTTGCCCAGGAAGCTGATCGGCGTCGCCACCACGATCGCGATCGCGGCCGCGATCGGCTTGTGAACGCCTGCCACCTCGACCAGCAGGGCGAGCGCGACCAGGTCGATGGCCAGTGCCAGCAGGCTGACGGCGAGGAAGCGGGCGTACTGGACGTGGGGCACGCCGTGCTCGATCCTGAAAGTCCAGACTCGGTTCCAGATGAAGTTGTTGGTCGCCGCGACGGCGAACGCGATCACGAATGCGACCATGTAGGGAAGGTCGCGGTAGGCCAGCCAGAAGAGGCCCACGTTGACAACGTAGCCAGATCCGCCAACAACGCAGAAGCGAATCAGCTCGAGCCAGTTGCCGGGACGCCTGGCGCCAATGTGGAAGCGCCGGGCATGACCCTTGATGTCCACCCGGACGGCGTCGCTGCGAGCATCCTTCACGGCGACAGACTAGATGATTGAGTCCAAATCCGACGCGGCGCAGGATCGGGCCCAGGACACGCTGGGCGGCACATCGCTGGTCGCGGCCGCTCAGTGCGCCCCGGCCGCGATTGTGCCGGCCGGTGCGAAGTGCCGGCGCGCGAGCGGAGTCAGGTCGGTGATCGAGGGCTGAGCGCCGAGCCCGGTGCCCGACTCGAAGCCGGCCGCGATCAGCGGCACCAGGGAGTCCTCGGCCCGCAGCGATCCATGACTTCCACCGCCGGCGTGGTGCACGCCGCCGGCGTCCGCGAACTCGTCCCCCAGCACCGCCGAGACGACCACGTCGCCCGCTGCGGGACAGGTCAGGATGCCCTCGATTCGCTCCAGCGCGTTGGGATAGAGGGCGGGATCGAGCAGGTCGCGATCGCCCACCACGTCCCAGCGGTTGCCGCGCATATCCTCCTCGGCTGCGCCCCGGCGAAAGCGCAGCTCGCCGCCCTCTCGGCGGACCGCGAACCATTCGCCCTCTGACCACATCACGACGTCGCTGGAGGGGTGGCGGGCGAAACGGTGGCCGACCTCGCTCGCCGTCAGCCGGCCTGCGGGGAGCAGGTAGGCCATCGCCACCCGGTTGCTGGCCGCGATCGCGAGGTCGCACTGGGCGGGATCGGAGTGACGGCTGGAGCGGAACAGCTCGAGGCCCTCGAACGGCTCGGTGGCGTCCACGCCGCGCTCCACGGTGGTCTGGGAGTGGTCGGCGACCACCACCACCGCGTAGCGCTCGAGGAACGCGTCCCAGCCGCCGGCGGCGTCCACCATCAGTCCCAGGCTGCTGTCGGCCTGCTCCACCTCCCCCACCGCGTCCTCGCCACGATGCTGCGCGGCGTCGGCCTCGTACAGGTAGAGAAACAGGAAGTCGAAGCCGTCCCGGGTGACCAGCCAGCGGCCGACGTGCCCGCCGTGGCGATCGACGGAGCCGCCGAAGTTGCGCGGCGCTCCGGTGTCGTCCGACCAGAACAGCTCGCCGAAGAAGAAGCGCTTGGGGCCGTAGAAGGCGTCCACGATGCCGACCCGGCGGGCGATGCGACGGGCCGCCTCGCGCGTGATCGGATGCCGCACGCGGCCGCGGCACACGAACGTGTTGACGGAAGCGGTCACCAGGCCGGCATCCTCGAGCGCCTCGAACATCGTTGTCGCCCGAGGCGACATGTGCATCAGGTTGAGGTTGACCAGCACGTCGTCAACCATCTGCTTGGTGCCCTCGGCCAGCGTCGCCAGAAACGACGATCCGTACTCGACAAAGCGGCCCTCGCCGCGGTGATACCAGGTCATGCTGGGAATCCCTGAGCCGGCCGGATGCGAGCCGGTGATCAGGGCCGAGAGGCAGACCGGCGTCAGCGAAGGGAAGGTGGAGACGCAGGCGTTGGTGCGGGAGCCGAGCTGCTGGAGCCGGGCCAGGTTGGGCGCCCGGCCGGCCGCGATCGTGCGATCGAGCAGCTCCGGCCCGAGGCCGTCGATCACGGCCATGATCATCTTCTTGGGCATCGACGGATTGTAGGCCGCGAATCTCGGTCGGCCGGGGTCTGACCCCGCCAGGGGTCTGACCCCACCAGCGACCCGGAGCGTGTTACCGAAGCACCCGCAGGCCCTTGTACTTCTCCTGCTCGCGGCGGCGCGTGCGGGCGAACAGCCAGCCGGCTGCGGCGACCAGGACGAAGCCGACGAACGGCACCGCTCCCGCCACACCGGCAGCCACGCCGGCGCCGTCCTCGACCAGCGCCGTTCCGCGGGCGTCGCCGCCGCCCTTGATCGCCCGCATCCGGATCTGGCGCAGGCTGATTCCGACCGCGGCGGCCACGGCGGCGCCGATCAGCAGCCCCACGAAGGGCACCTCGTCCCCCGCCACCAGCTCGAAGGCCAGGCCGCCGCCGATCACACGGCGCACGAGACGAGCGCCGGCCTCGGCGCCCGGCCAGATCGCGTCGGCCGCCAGCTCGAAGGCGGCTGCGATCCACAGCAGCACCAGCGTGAGCGGATCGTCCGCGAACGAGAGCGAGCCGTCGGCCACGCCGAGCGAGGCGGCGGAGGCGCCGATCGCAAGCGGCGCGGAGGCGAAGAAACCGGCGGCGACGGCCAGCCCAAACCCCTGTCCGAGTGCGATTGCGAGGTCCATGAGGGCAGGATCATAGATCCGGCGCCTGCTGGTGGTCGGTTCAGGATGGTTCGTGGATGGCTGTCGAGTGGCGCGCCAGCAGGGGCGATTCCGTGGCGAAGCGCATATC
>JAWVDZ010000252.1:0-13241 GCA_033856955.1 Gaiellales bacterium | reverse complement strand
GTACACGTCGCCGTCCGCCTCGTAGGCATGGCCGCCCGCGATCAGCTCCTCGATCAGTGACACGATCTCGGGCACCGTCCCGGTCGCCCGCGGCTCCTCGTCCGGCCGGCCGATGCCGAGCCGCTCGGTGTCGTCGAGGTATGCCTGGGACATCTCGGCCGCCAGGCGGTCGGATGGGACGGCGGCGGCCGCCGCCGCCGCGTAGATCTTGTCGTTGATGTCCGTGATGTTCTCGACCAGCTGCACCGCGAGTCCGCGCCACTCCAGATAGCGCTTCATCAGCTGGAACACGACGAACGGGCGAGCGTTTCCGACGTGGATACGGTTGTACACGGTCGGGCCGCAGACGTAGATGCCGATCCGCCCGTCCGGTCCCGGTTCCAGCTCGCGCAGCTCGCCGCTGAGCGAATCGCGGATCCTCATGCCGCCCTCCGGATCGCCTCGTCGCGGGGAAGCGCCGCCAGCACCGCCCACAGCTCCGGGCCGCGCTCGCGGCCGGTGAGTGACAGCCGGGCCTCGCGGAGCGGCACGCCGGCCCGGCGCAGGTCGTCCACCAGCTCGCGGGCCTGCGACTCGGAGAGCTGGTCCGGGTAGCGCCCGCGGATCTTCGCCAGTTCGGGCAACGAGTGCGGAGACGGCGCCTGCGTGACGCAGGCGACCAGGTCGCCGGCCTCGACCAGCGTGTGCACGCCGCGCAGCGCTGGAGCAAGCGCAGACACCTGGTCGGCGGTGGCGGCGGAGGGGGCGAACGGCAGCACGCGCGCGACCAGATCCGGCGTCTCGAGCCGGCTGAGGTGCGCGGTGGCCAGCGACCGCAGCCGCGAGGTCTCGAGCACCACCTCCCCTCGCGGCAGCCGCTCGAGATCGAAGCGTGCGATCAGCTCGTCGCGATCCATGACATCGCCCGGCCCGGAGCTTGCCACCAGCCCGAGCAGGTTGAGCACCGCCTCCGGTGGATACCCGTCCCGGCGCAGGTCGGCGATCGAGCCCGCCCCCTCGCGCTTGGAGAGCTTTCCCTGGTCGCCGCGCACCAGCGCGTGGTGCAGGTAGACAGGAGGCTCCGCGCCCAGCGAGCGGATGGCGGCGATCTGCAGCGGCGTGTTGGAGAGGTGATCGTTGCCGCGGATGACGTGCGAGATGCGCAGATCGACCTCGTCCACCGCGGTCGCCCAGTGGTAGGTGGGGCGGCCGTCCGACCGCACGATCACGAACTCCGGCGCGCCGGCCGCGTGCAGCCAGATCGCCCCGTCACGGGTGTGCGCTCCGGCAGCCCGGGTGGCGGCCCCGACGTGGCGCTGGAGGCGGTCGCTCTGGCGGATCGGGCCCTCGTCCCAGTCGAGCCCGAGCCAGGTGAGATCGTCCTCGAGAGCCCGCTCGGCGCCCTCCACCGTGCGCTCGGCATCGGTATCGTCGATCCTCAGCACCATCTCTCCGCCGGCCTGGCGCGCGAACAGCCAGTTGGCGACGGCCGTCAGTGCACTGCCCAGATGCAGCGATCCGGTCGGACTGGGCGCAAAGCGGACGCGGACAGGCATGTCGCTACGCTAGCGCGGTGTCCGGACCATTGGTGCGCCGGGCGCCGGCCGCCTGCTCGAGCGCTTCCCGCAGCGTGGGCCGCTGCTCGACCAGCTCGTGCACGGCGCTGGCGGGAATCACCAGCAGCCGGGCGTCGGACTCGACAACGGCGCTCGCGGTGCGCGGGCCGCCGGCCAGCATCGCCACCTCCCCCAGCAGATCGCCCTCCCCCAGCCGGCCGATCCGTCGGCCACCGCGTGTCACGGCCACGCTGCCGCTCAGGATCACGAACAGCGACCCTCCACTGGCCCCCTCGCGCACCAGCACCTGGCCCTGGGGGGCGTCCTGCTCCTGCCCGCGCGACGCAAGCGCCGCCATGTCCGAGTCCGAGATCGCGGTGTCCACCCCCTGATTGTCTCAGGTGAGGCGGCCGATCGTTCCCGCTGACAGTGATCGACGATACTGCGGCCATGGATCCGGTGGCCGAACCAACCCAGCCGCACGCGGACGAGCGGGAGCCGGAAGTTCCCTCCAGCGCCGAGCAGGCGCTGCGCGCGGCGCTCGAGGAGCAGCGGATGGTGGCCGAGTTCGGCCAGGAGGCGCTGCGCGGGCGGCCGCTGGCCGAGCTCGTGGAGCTCTCCGTGGAGGTCGTCCAGGCAGCGCTCGCGGTCGAGTTCGCCGGTGTGCTCGAGCATCTGCCCGAGGAGGGGGTGCTCGAGATGAGGGCTGGACGCGGTTGGCCCGAGTCCGAAGACCCGATGCGGTTCACCGACGACCCAGGGACGCAGGTGGGCGCGATCCTCGCATCGGGCGAGCCGCTGGTGGTGACCGATGTGCTGCGTGAGGATCGCGTCACGTTCAACCAGTCGACGCTCGCGCTCGGCATCCGCAGCAGCATCGGGGTGCGCATCCTCGGCCCCGACCGGGCGCTGGGCGTGATCGGCGCGCTCAGCACCCAACCGCGCACATTCAGCTCCGACAACGCGGCCTTCCTGCAGGCGATCGCCAACGTGCTGGGCTCCGCGTGGGCACTCGACCGAAGCGCCGACCAGCGGCGGATGGCTCAGGCCGCTCTGGTGCTGAGCGCCGATCGCGAGCGAACGCGGATCGCGACCGATCTCCACGACGACACCGTGCAGGTGATGACGGCCACGCTGCTCTCGCTCGACCGGCTGGTGCGGAGCATGCGCGAGATCGACCGCCCCGACCTCACGGCACAGGCCCAGACGGCACGGGAGACGCTGTCGCTGGCGATCGATCGCACGCGAAACATGATGTTCGAGCTGCGCCCGCCGCTGCTCGATTCGTCAGGGCTCGCGGTTGCCGTTTCGGAGCTGGTGCGGGTGCTCTCGGCGGAGGAGGGGTTCGAGGGCACGACCGAGTGCAGAATCGAACGGCTGCCTGAGGTCGTGGAGTCGCTCGCCTACCGGACGCTGGCCGAGCTGCTGTCGAACGTGCGCCGCCACGCATCGGCGACCAGGCTGCACGTCTCGCTGACGGTGGAGGACGGAGTGCTGCGGGGCGTCGTGACCGATGACGGCAGCGGATTCGACGTGCGCGTGGCGCTCGACCGGCGCACCGCGCCGCTGCATCTGGGCCTCGACTCGACCGCGGAGCGGCTGCGCCTGTCGGGCGGCGATCTCGAGATCCAGTCCCAGCCCGGCGCCGGCACCACAGTTCGGCTGGCGATCCCGCTCGACTACAGCTGAGCCGTCTCAGGCATCTGGCGCCTGCGACCGCGGATCCTCGTAGTTCGGCGGCACCGGCGATCCCGGCAGTTGACCCTGCTCGCTCGTGGCCGCGCGTTCCTCGCGCGCGAATCGGCGCTCACGAACCGGAGCGTCGACCTGCTCGACCGTCGGCCAAGCCGCGGCCAGCGAGCCGATCACGGCACCCCCGATCGCAAGCAGGGTTGGCAGTCCGACCAGCCACACGACGAGGTTCGACGAATCGCCGCTGTACCGCTCTCGGTCGAACAGCAGAACGAATGCCCCTCCGATCGCATAGCCGATCAGCGCGCCGATCAGGATTGCGGCAATCCTCCGCCGCGTCCGCGAGCGGGGCTCGCCGGCCCGTGCCTCCGCCCGCCGCACCTCGGGTCGGGAATGGTTTCCGCGAAGGTCATCCACGCCAGTGCTCTGCCCCGAGACGAATTCCGGCTAAACATGATCGACGGCAGCTTCCGGTCGCCCGGATCACTCGAACTCGTCGGCGACTTCGCCGGTCGGCTCGTCCTCTGCCATGACCACGGCTTCGAATACCGTGCCGCCGCAGTGCTCGCAGCGCCACTCATCGACCCGGGCGGCGCTCTGCGCATCATCGAACGTCTCGCGGCCGTCGATGAGGAGGCAGCTGATGCATTGTCGAACGTACATCGGCCGCTCAATACCGCGGTTGGAAGACGCGAAAACATCCGCCCCAACAACCGGCGTCGAGTTTTCCAGCTGCAGCGGTAGCGTGCCCACATGCACGCGACCACTCGCGAGGCCATGCAGGACGCCGTTTTGACTTGGTACAGCCAAAACGGCCGCGATCACCTGCCATGGCGCCACACCCGCGACCCGTACGCCATCCTGGTCAGCGAGGTGATGCTGCAGCAGACGCAGGTATCCCGCGTGCTGCCGCGCTACCAGGCCTGGCTCACGCGCTGGCCGACCGCGCGGGGGCTCGCCTCCGCGGAGCTGGCGGATGTGATCCGAGCCTGGGACGGCCTCGGCTACAACCGAAGGGCGGTGAGCCTGCACCGCTGCGCCACGATCGCGGCCGAGCGAGGGGGATTTCCCCGCGAGCCGGCGGATCTGCGCCGGCTCCCCGGCATCGGCCCGTACACGGCCGCTGCCATCGCCTGCTTCGCGTTCGGTGCGCAGGTGCCGGCGCCCGACACCAACGCTCGCCGCGTGCTCGGACGCGCCTTCGGCGATCCGGACGTCGCGCCACCGCCCGGCCGGGCGTACGAGTGGAACCAGGCGCTGTTCGACCTCGGCAGCACGGTCTGCATCGCTCGCCGGCCGCGCTGCCAGGTGTGCCCGCTGGCCGACGGCTGCCCATCTCGCGGCATGACGTTCGAGCCGATCCGGCGCCAGAAGGCTTTCGAGGGCTCGTTCAGACAGCGCCGCAGCCGCCTTCTCAAGCGGCTGGCGGACGGCGCCGTGGAGCTCGATGCGCTCGACGTGCCCGCCCTGGAGGCCCTCGTCGGCGACGGCCTGGCGGTGGTCGACGGCGACCGTGCGCGGCTGCCCTAGCGCGTGACGGGGACGCGCGGAACCGCGCGCGCGAACCGGCCCGCGGCGCGCTCGTCCACGAACATCACCACCGGGCCGTGCACGATCACGCCCGGCTCGGCGCGCTCCTTGAGGAGGTCGGGCAGGAACGCGTCCACCAGCCACTCGCGTCCGTGCGCCACGGCCGCCACCGCGGTGACACGGTACAGCTGGTCGTCCAGCCGCTCGCTGTCCCGCACCGCGGGCCTGCGGACGAACCGGGTCGGCCCGAACGGCACGATCGCGGACACCTCCTCGAACAGCCTGCGGCCGGCCGGCTCGTCACTCACGAACAGCTCGATCTCAGCCTCACGCACTCCCCGGGGCAGCCTGCGGGTGGCGAGGATCTGGGAGTTGTGGATGCGAATCGTCTCGCCGGTGACCGAGCGCAGCGAGGTCGATCGCAGCGAGACCTCGTCCACCACCCCCGACAGTGCCCACGGCTCGATCGTGATCGTGTCCCCGACCGAGAACCAGCCCTCGATGAACATGAACACGCCGGCGATGATGTCGGTCAGGAAGCGCTGCGCGGAGAACCCGATCACCAGCACCAGCAGCGAGGCGCCGGCAAACGCGGCGGAGCGGGTGGGGCCGATCAGCTCGAACAGCACGACGCCGAATGCGACTGCGAAGACGACGTAGCGGATGGTGGTGTGGATCAGCGAGACGGTCGTCTCGTACCTCTTCATCGAGAGCAGCGCACCGGTGTCGGCGGGGGAGCCCTGCTCGTCCACGCTGCGCCGCCGCTCGTAGCGCATCGAAAGCCTCACGGCCAGGCTGCGCGAGCCGCGAGCGATCAGCAGCGCGGCCATGACGGCACCGACCGCGGTGCCGACGGACACCCATGGCAGATCCGAGAGATGGTTGAACGACATGCCTCGAAGCCTAGAGGCGCCCACCCAACCGGGCGGCGCTACTTGGTCGAGCCGGTGTCGAGCGGTACGGTGACCCTGAGCGTTGTGCCGGCGCCGGGAGTGGACTCCACCGTCAGCGAGCCGCCGACCAATGCCACCCGCTCCCTCATCCCCACCAGGCCCAGCCGCTCGGAGGGGACGTCGGAGGGGTCGAAGCCGGCGCCGTCGTCCTCGACGATCAGCCTCAGATCGCGGTCACCGGGGGCCAGAAGGACGCTGACGTGTTCGGCGCCGGCATGCTTGATGACGTTGGTGAGGGCCTCCTGCACAACCCGGTAGAGGCAGCTCTCGACCTCCCGCGGCATCCGATCGCCCTCCCGGGTGGCGTGGAAGTCGACCGAGATCCCCGACTTTGCCGCCACATCGCCGCACAGCCGCTGGATCGCCGTGACCACGCCGAAGTCGTCGAGCGTCGTCGGCCTGAGGTCGACCGCCAGCCTTCGCACATCCTGCAGCGCCTCGGTGACCAGGTCGCGCAGCCCTGCCACCCGGCCGTGGATCTCGTCGGCGTCGGCGTCCTCGATCGCCCGCAGGCCGAGCAGGATCGAGGTCAGCGCCTGTCCGGTCTGGTCGTGCAGCTCCCGCGCCATCCGGGCGCGTTCGGTCTCCTGGCCTTCCACGATCCGCCGCAGCGTGTCGCGCGCCACCCGCTGCGAGAGGTCGACCGCCACGGCCGCACGGTCGGCGAACGTCTCGGCCAGCCGCTGGTGCGAGTCACTGAATCGCGGGTCCTGCCCATCACGGTCGTAGACGGCGATCAGTCCCACCGAGCGGTCACGCTTGATCAGAGGGGCGTAGAGGGCGGTGCGCGGCATGATGCCGGTGGCCGCGACGATCTGGAGCACTGACTCCCTATCCACCTCTGGATCGTCCGCCAGCGAGTCGACGCGCTCGCTGCGCCGGCGCGCGAAGACGCGGCCGACCTTGGTGTGCTCGAGGTCACGGCTGTGCCCGATCAGGCTCTCGCCACCATCGCCGTCGGTCGCCTCGATCCTGAGCTGCCCGGTCTCGTTGGGCAGCGCGATCACGACCAGCCGCGCCCCCACCAGCTCCCGCAGCCTGCGCGCGACGAGCGCCAGCAGGCTGGGCAGGTCGACCTCTTCCAGCATCGCGTTTCCGACCTCGTTCAGCGTCTCCACCTGTCGCAGCCAGTGGGTGGCCGTTTCGTACAGCCGTGTGTTCTCGATCGCGATCGCAGCCTGCGCGGCCAGCAGCGAGACGAGCTCCACATCCTCCTCGCTGAAATCGCCCCCGCCCTGCTTCTCGCAGAGGTAGAGGTTGCCGAATGCGACCCCGCGCAGCTGCACCGGCACGCCCAGGAACGAGCGCATCGGCGGATGGCCGGGCGGGAAACCGACGGAGGCGGGGTGCTCCGCCAGGTCATGCAGCCGCAGCGCCTGCTGGTCGTGGATCAGGAGACCGAGAATGCCCCGTCCTCGCGGCAGGTCGCCGATCGTCCTTCGAAGCTCCTCGTCGATTCCGGTGGTGATGAAACGATCGAGCGCCGTTCCGGCGGCGTTGGTCACGCCCAGCGCGGCGTACCTGGCCGCGGTCAGCTCAGCAGAGATCTCCACCAGTCGCTGCAACAGCGCATCCAGGGTGAGCTCTGATGCGAGCGCCATGCCGGCCTCGACCAGTGCCCGCATCCGCTCGGAAGTGCCTTCGATCTGCGCCAAAGATGACCCTCGATCCGTAGTAGTCCGAACACCGCCGGGTATGCGCTGCGGACGCGCGTGGCCCGAAACCGGCCGATTATCGATGATAACAATGGAAACGATCACGATACTTGTTGCAGACTATCACGCGATCGTGCGCGCGGGCATCAGGCTGCTGCTCGACGAGGAGCCGGATCTGACCGTGGTGGGCGAGGCGGGTGACGGCGACGAGGCGATCGCCAAGGCGCTCGAGCTCGCGCCGGACGTCGTGCTGCTGGACGTGATGATGCCGAACACCAACGGACTCGATGCCGCCAGGCGGATCAGCCGAGAGACCTCGTGCCGGATCCTGATGCTCTCCATGCAGGACGACCCGGGGTACGTCCGGCGGGCGTTCGCAAACGGCGCGTCAGGCTACATCCTGAAGGAGGTCGCGCACTCCCAGCTCGTATCCGCGGTGCGCTGCGTGGCGGCCGGCGAGGAGTACGTCGACGGGGATCTGGCCGCGAGGCTGGCAGCCGAAGGGATCGGCGACGCGGTCGAGGACGCGCGCCCGCTGTCGGAGCGGGAGCAGGAGGTGCTGGACCTGCTGGCGCTCGGCTATACCAACAAGGAGATCGCCTGCCGGCTTGACATCAGCGTCCGCACCGCCGAGACACACAGAGCGAACGTGATGCAGAAGCTGAGTCTGCGCACGCGGGCCGAGCTGGTTCGCCACGCCATCGCCACCGGGCGCCTGAAAACGGCCGCGGCCGCTTCCTGAGCTTTCGCTCAATCGGCGTCGTCGAGCATGCCGCGCTCGAGCGCGTAGCGCACCAGGTCAGCGCGGGTGTTGAGCTCCAGCTTCTGCATGATGTGGGCGCGGTGCGTCTCGGCCGTTCGCACCGAGATGAAGAGCGTGTTGGCGATCTCCTGGTTGGTATGGCCGAGCGCCAGGAGGCGAAGCACCGCGTGCTCGCGCTCCGACAGCGGGTCGGCCGCGTCGCGGTCGCGCTGCTCGATGTCGGCCTGCATCAGCCGGGCGCCGAGCTGGGGATGGAGGTAGCGGCGGCCGTCAGCAACCTCGCGCACCGCGGCCACCAGTTCCACATCCGCCGCATCCTTGACCACGTATCCGTGGGCGCCCTCCGCGAAGGCGCGGCGCACGTAGCTGGCGTCGTCCTCCATCGAGAGCATCAACAGCTTCGCATCGGGCACCTCCGCCCGCAGTTCGGCCAGCGCGTCCACCCCGCTCACACCGGGCATGAGGACGTCGAGCAGGATCACGTCGGGCTTGTGCCGGCGAGCCTTGAAGACGGCGTCGCGCGCATCCGCCGCCTCGTCGACGACCTCGAACTCGGCCACAGCCTCCAGCAGCAGCCTCAACCCGGCGCGGACGACGGCGTGGTCGTCGACGAGCAGGATTCGAAGCGGTCCGTCAGGCACGCCTCCAAGTATCGCGAATTCGGAAACGCCCCGTCAGCCGGAAGTGACCTTCGACGGCCGGTCCCAGGAGTAGGCCTCGGCCAGAAGGTGCGGCGAGCAGAGAACGCCGGCCATCCTCAGCACGTGCCCCATCAGGCTTCGCTCGGCCGCCAGGCGCTTCACGGTCGTGACCGGCGATCCGCCCTCGAACAGGAAGAAGATATCCTCGTCGCCGATGTAGACCTGATGGTGTTCGAACCCGGCCTCGGCCAGGTCGTACGGCGGCCCTTCGGACAGCAGCTGCTCGAGCTTTGCGCGCTTTCCGGGGCGAATCTTTGCTGCGACTGCGATGCGAGAGTTCATGGTTCAATCATCGCCGCGATGCGCGGTGGCAGCATCGGTACCCCTGCACCGGCCGGGTGCGGACAACTACCGATCCGGGCGGTTCTCGGCATCGTCATCCAACAGCCGGTCGACCAGGTCGGGCAGCGGCTCCAGTGTCGAGATCACGGCGTCCGGACGCACCCCCTCGGGCACCTGGGCGCCCGTGCGGTTGAGCCACACCGCCCGCATGCCGAAGGCCTGTGCTCCCAGCACGTCGGTCTCGATCTCGTCGCCAACGTGCACGAACCGCTCCGGTCCGTGGCCGATCAGCTCCACCGCACGCGCGAACGGCGCAGCCGAGGGCTTCATCTCGCCCACCTCCTCGGCGTGGACGACGAACGAGAACCGCCGTGCCAGGTCGAGCCGGTGGAACGGGAAGTTGCCGTTGGTGATGGCGCCCACCCTGTGGCCGCGCTCGAGCAGCTCGTCCACCACCGGGCCGACGTCGGAGTGAACGCCGACCACGTCCGCCCGTGCCTGCAGCAGTTCGTCCGAAAGCCACGCGGCGAGGTCGGGTTCGTCCCGCCCGACCGCCGCCAGGGCGCGGCGCATCGAGACGCGCCGAAGCTCCTCCAGCGTGCCCTGCATCTGCGAGCCGACCAGCGCCCGGTGTCGGTGAAGCTCCGCCACCGTCAGCCGCCCGGTCAGCTCGGGATGATGATGCTCGAGCGATGCGATTGCGGCCGCCAGCGCGCCGTCCATCATCGGCCCGAACTCCCAAAGCGTTCCGTCCAGATCGAAGGAGACCACGCCCACCGCCGTCGCCTCAGACCGATCGCCGCAGGAGCGCCACCGCCTGGCAGGCCGCCCCCTCGCCGCGCCCGGTGAACCCGAGCTGGTCGGTGGTGGACGCGCGCACGGTCACCCGGGAGTGGTCGACCGCCAGCGCCCCGGCCAGCGCCACGCGCATCGCATCGCGATACGGCGCCAGCCTAGGTTCCTGCATGATCACGATCGCGTCCACGTTGACGATCGACCAGCCCTGACCCGCCAGCGCCCGCCACGCCTCGGTGAGCAAGGCAAGGCTGGAGGCGCCCTCCAGCTTGGGATCCTGGGAAGGAAACAGCGACCCGATGTCCTCGCCCCCGGCCGCGCCGAGCAGGGCGTCGGTCACGGCGTGGGCGATCAGATCGGCGTCGGAGTGCCCAGCCAGGCCACGGGCGTGGGGAACCTCGACGCCGGCCAGCACCAGCCGCCGGCCGTCGGCGAAGGCGTGGGCGTCGAAGCCGATGCCGACTCGCAGATCGTCAGCCATCGAACGCCACCTGGCGCCGCTCGCGGCGGTCGAACACGGTGATCGTGCGGTAGCCGATCTCGCGCAGCAACGCCAGCGCGCGGTCGAACGAGCGCGCAACGTGATCCGGCCGGTGAGCGTCCGACGCAAGCGTGACGGGAACGTCGCGGCGGTGAAACAGCGCCAGCAGGTCGGGGTCGGGGTAGAGCTCGCCCAGCGCGCGGTCGAAGCCGGCCGTCGAGACCTCGGCGCAGACGCCGGCCGCGGCGAAGGCATCGGCGATCTGCTCGTACAGCCCCAGCGGCTTGGGCTGGGGCCGGTGGCCGAATACCTTCGCCAGATCAGGGTGAGCCATGGTGTCGTAGATGCCGCTCGCCGCTGCCGCGCAGAGATCATCGACGTACATGCTCCACACCCGATCGACCGGATAGCGCTCCCAGATCGACGCCGCCTCCCAGTCGACCGCGAACCCGGCCACCCAGTGCACCGAGCCGAGCAGAAAGTCCCACTCCATGCGGCCGACGGTGGCGGCGATCAGGGCCTCGCGGCCCGCCAGGTAATCGACCTCGAGCCCGGCCTTGACAGGCAGGCCGGCGTCACGGGCCGCCACCAGACAGGCGTGGTAGCGGTCAAGGTCGGCCATGGCGCCCTTCACCCAGAGAGGATGATCGCTCCAGCCGCGGGCCTGCCGGAAACGGTAGACATGGTCGGTGAAGCCGATCTCGTCGATGCCCGCGGCCCGTGCGGAGTCGACGTAGGTCTCGACCCGAGACAGCGTGAACACCTCGTCCGTGTACGGGTCGTCGTCGCCGACCAGGTGCATGTGGTAGTCGGTCAGCACCGCCGCTCGGCCTCCGCCAGGTCAGCGCTGCTGGTGATCTTGAGGTTGCCCTGCTCGCCCGCCACCACCGCCACCGCGCGGCCGCTCGCCTCCACCAGCGAGGCGCAATCGGTGGCCGCTGACAGCGCGTCGGCGGCGAGGCCGTAGGCCGCGCGCAGCGCCCCCGCATGAAAGGCCTGCGGCGTCTGCACGGAGACCAGCTGGGAACGCTCGAGCGTCTCGGCGACCCGATCGCCCTGGACGCGCTTGACGGTATCGGTGACCGGCACGCCCGGCACCGCCCCCTCCGCATCGGCCAGCGCCTCCAGGACGGCCGTGACGAGCGCCGGCGTTGCGAAGGGACGCGCGGCGTCATGGACAAGGATCAGGTCGGCCTCGTCCGGCACCGCGGCAAGCCCGCGAGACACCGACTCGGCGCGCGTGGCACCGCCGGACACGGCGGCGGCCACCTTCCCGGCCACCAGGTCGTCGGCCAGCAGCGAGGCCGGCTCCTCCCACCCCTCCGGCACCACCAGCACGATTCCGTCCACCGCCGGATGCCCGTCGAACAGCTCGATCGAATGCGACAGCAGCAGGCGGCCGCCCAGCTTGACGAACGCCTTCGGCCGGTCGGCTCCCAATCGCACACCGTCGCCCGCGGCAACCACGATTGCCCACGTGCTAAGGAGGTCGGCCAATCCTACGAGTCGCCGTCCGATGCGATCTTCGTGAAGATGATCTTGCCCGACGGCTGCTGCAGCACCGAGGTGACCTGCACGCCGAGCGTCTCGCCGATCCGCTCGCGCGCCCGCTCGACCACGACCATGGTGCCGTCGTCGAGATAGCCAACGCCCTGGTTGGACTCCTTGCCCTCCTTCAGCAGCAGCACGTCGAGGCGCTCGCCCGGCAGCACAGCCGGCTTGAGAGCGTTGGCAAGGTCGTTCACGTTCAGCACCTGGACGTCCTGGATCTGGGCCAGCCGGTTGAGGTTGAAGTCGGTGGTGAGGATCGGCATGCCGCGCTCCTTCGCCAGCTTCAGCAGCTTGGCGTCCACGTCGGCAACCTGGGGGTAGTCGACGTCGGGCGTGGCCACCGCGACGTCGCTGCGCAGATCCTGGACGACCTGCAGCCCTCTGCGGCCGCGAGCGCGCTTGAGCGGATCGGCCGAATCCGCGACCTGCTGCAGCTCCTTGAGCACGAACTCCGGCACCACCAGCTCGCCGCCGAGGAAGCCGGTGCGGACGATGTCGGCGATCCGGCCGTCGATGATCGCACTGGTGTCGACAAGTGTCGAGCTGCTCGACGGGCCGCCCTCAGCATCGGCGTCGCCCAGAGAGTGAACACCGACCAGCCGAAGGATGCCGCGGTGCTTCTTGGCCGCGGTGAAGGCGAACAGGTAGCTGAGCACGAGCACCATCGGCAGCAGCACCCAGTTGCCGATGTAGGGCAGCGCGTGCACGGGCAGGTAGAGAAGCGCGGACACCAGCAGGCCGACCAGCAGGCCGACCGCGCCCACGGTGAGCTCACCCGCGCTGCGGGACTGAGCGGCTCGCTCGACTCTCTTGAAACCGCGTGCCAGCCCCTTCCCGACGATCCAGCCGACCATCCAGCCGACCGCGAACGCGAGGAAGACGATGATGCCAAAGGCGGTGTACGCGTAAGAAGACGAATCGAAGCGGCCAACAAGATCGAAAGTACGACCCGCGTAGATGGCACCGAGCACGCCCAAGAGAGCAACGACGATTCGAGATACCAACACCATCGTCTGCTCCCTCCTCGGGAGGCGTTTTTATTGACCTTGACCGGT
Source organism: Gaiellales bacterium (assembly GCA_033856955.1). Lineage (GTDB taxonomy): Bacteria > Actinomycetota > Thermoleophilia > Gaiellales > JAICJC01 > JAICYJ01. The sequence continues at coordinate 248 of JAWVDZ010000252.1, read as the reverse complement.
TGGGCCGCGAGGCCTCCGGCGTCGGACATGGGACAGGGGTAGCTTAGGCGCGCGCCTTCCGGGCTGCGCCGATCTCGTCCAGCACCTCCTCGAGGAACTCGCGCGCCTCCTCCTCCTCCATGCCCTTCGCGTACATGAGCTCGGACGCGAGGATGCGCTTTGCCTTCGAGAACATCTGCTTCTCGCCCGTCGACAGGCCCTTCTCCTGGTCGCGCTGCGCGAGGTTGCGAACGACCTCGGCCAGCTCG
>JAWVDZ010000251.1:0-3321 GCA_033856955.1 Gaiellales bacterium | reverse complement strand
CACGCGGTAGATGACCGTCTGCTGCTCCTCGGTTATCGCTTCGGGCGTGCCCTCGCTGTGTAGCACGGCCTGGATCCCGGTCTGCTCGCTGAAACGCGCCAGCTGACCTTCGATAGCCGCGACCAGTCCCAGGTCGTCCAGCGACGCGGGCCGCAGCTGGCGGGCCAGGCGCAGCAACTCCTCCATCGCCTGGTTCACCAGGTTCTTCAGGGCGGCGATCTGGGGTCCGAGCTGCTCCGGGGCCTCCTCACTCAGCGCCTGGAGGCGCAGCAGGATCGCCGTCAGCGCCTGGTTGACCTCGTCGTGAAGGTCCCGCGCCAGCCGGCGTCGCTCCTCCTCCTGCGCCCGGAGCACGAGCCGGCCGGAACGCCGCCGCTCGTCCTCGATGCGCCGCAACAGGCGCCGGAACGTGATCGCCAGTCGCTCGACCTCCTCGACGGATGTGCGCGGAATGACGAACTGCGTGGTCGGCTGGGCGGGATCGATCTCCTCGAGGCGGGCGATCAGGCTCTCCAGCGGCGAGAAGCGGCGCCGCAGCATGATCATGTTCACGATCAGCAGCAGCAGGATCGCCATCGCAATCGCGCCGAAGCGCAGGCGCTGGTCGGTGACCGCCAGGTCGAGGCCCGCGGCGGCCGTGGCCGCGAACAGCACGGCGACCACGAGCAGCACGTTGACCGCGACGACCTGGCCTACAAGTGACTCACGTCTGCGCATGGCTCACAAATGGGGTCTCGACCCTATGTGCGATCGGGAAATCCTGGTCGACAATGTCCAAGGAGCGCGGACGCCATATCGGATCGGGTGTCCCTCCGCAGCAATAGTGTCTAGGTCGTGGATCGGGCCCCAGCAATGGGGCCCGATCTGCGTCTGAAGCCGGTTTTCACCGGCGCTACACTTTTTAAAGTAATCCCACACTGGATTTAGGAGTTTCAGATCCGATGCCATCAGGCGCAGAGCTGCTCAGGCAGATAAAGGAAGACGTCAAGGAAGTGGATCCCCGCGAGGTCCACGAGATCGTGAACAACGGTTACGACGCCTTCGTTGTCGATGTCCGGGAGCAGCATGAATACGACGAGGGACGTCTTCCCGGCGCCATCCACGTTCCGCGCGGGCATCTGGAGACCCGGATCGAGAACGCGATCCGCGACAAGGACTCCCGCGTCATCCTCTACTGCCAGTCGGGCAATCGCTCCGCGTTCGCCGCGGACACCCTCCAGCGCCAGCTCGGCTACTCGAACGTGGAGTCCATGACGGGCGGCATCACGCTCTGGAAGGACCGCGGCTTCGAAGTCGATCATCCGCAGACGCTCTCGCCAGAGCAGCGCGAGCGCTACTCGCGCCACACGCTGATCCCCGAGATCGGCGTGGAGGGTCAGCTGAAGCTCCTGGACGCCAAGGTGCTGCTGCTGGGCGCCGGTGGCCTGGGCTCGCCCAGCGCGCTCTACCTGGCAGCCGCCGGGGTCGGCACGATCGGCATCGTCGACAACGACGTGGTCGACCTCTCCAACCTGCAGCGCCAGGTGGCGCACACGCAGGACCGGATCGGCACTCCCAAGGTCGACTCGGCCGAGATCGCGATCAACGGGATCAACCCGGACGTGAAGGTCGTCAAGCACGCCGTGCGCCTCGACGCGTCGAACATCATGGACATCCTCCCGGGCTACGACGTCGTCATCGACGGCCTGGACAACTTCCCGACGCGCTACCTCCTGAACGACGCCTCGGTGCGGCTGCAGATCCCGGTCGTGTCCGCTTCGATCCTCGGCTGGGATGGCCAGCTGTCGGTCTTCAAGCCCTACGACGGCCCGTGCTACCGCTGCCTCTACCCGACGCCCCCGCCGGCCGAGCTGGCTCCGTCGTGCGGGGCCAACGGCGTGCTCGGCGCCCTGCCGGGCGTCATGGGGATGCTGCAGACGGTCGAGGCCGTGAAGCTGGTCATCGGCGCGGGCGAGCCGCTCGTAGGCCGCCTCCTGCTCTACGACGCCCTCCAGGAGAGCTTCACCGAGCTGAAGGTCCGCCGTGACCCGAACTGCCCGATCTGCTCGCGCGACCCCGAGTCGATCACCGACGCGGAGATGGGTGTGTTCCCCGACTACGAAGCCTTCTGCTCGGCAGCCGGCTGAGCGAGCTAGCCTGACCGCCCGATGCCGACTCTGAAGATTCCACCGGTGCTCCGGAACTCCACCGGAGGCGAGCGCGAGGTGCCGGGCGCGGGTGCCAACGTCGGCGAGGTCCTGCGCGACCTGGCGGAGAAGCATCCCGCCACGCAGAGCCAGCTGTTCGGCGAGGGCGGTGAGCTGAACCGCTACGTCAACGTCTACCTGAACGACGAGGACGTGCGCGTGCTCGACGGTCTCGACACGCCCGTCGGCGAGTCGGACACGATCGTGATCCTGCCGGCCATGGCCGGCGGCTCCCGCTAGACCCGCTCGGCTTCGAGCATCAGCTCGGCCGCCCGCTGGTGGGCCGAGTCGAGCGTCGCGAGCTGCTCGTCCGCACGCGCGATCAGGTGCACGAAGTCGATGCCCGCGATGCGCGGCTCGGACGGTGCGGCGACTGCGAGCAGCTTCCACAGCCGGCGCTTCCCGTTGACGCCGGCGACCAGACCCTCGAGCTCGATGACCCGGCTGAGCGGTGAATACTCGAGCAGGCGGCCGTTCAGCTTCAGCCGCCCCAGCTTCTCCCCGAGCCAGCCGGCGCCGACCTTGAGCTGGTCGCGTTTGACGTCGAGGCGCGCCATCACGTCCTCGAGCACGGCACGGTCGGCCTCGATCTGCGCTGCGAGGTCCTTCAGCGGCTCGCCGAACTCCGTGCCCTCGTTCTGCTTGGCCGTGCGCTTGGCCAGGTCGAGGCCGGCGCCGCTGCCGGCGAGGTGGTCGTTGAGGTAGATCGGGAGAAGCTCGCTGCTGAACATGTCCGCACTCTTCCCCGGGCGAAAGCGGTCGAAGCCTGCAATGTTGCTTCCCGGCCAACGTTCACGGGTACCCTTTCGAAGGTGTTCGAGGTGCTGCGAAACCGTCCCTGCGGTGGCCGCTACGGCGACATCGTCGAGTCGATCGGCAACACCCCGCTCGTCGAGCTCAAGCGGCTGTCGCCGAAGCCGGGCGTCCGCATCTACGTGAAGCTCGAGAGCTACAACCCGACGGGCTCGGTCAAGGACCGTGTCGCGCGGGCGATGATCGAGGACGCCGAGGAGCGCGGGCTGATCGCGCCGGGCCAGACGATCCTCGAGCCGACGTCGGGCAACACCGGCATCTCGCTCGCCATGATCTGCGCCTTCAAGGGCTACCCGCTCAAGGTCGTCATGCCCGACAACGT
>JAWVDZ010000250.1:0-2642 GCA_033856955.1 Gaiellales bacterium | reverse complement strand
GCAGACCCAGACGTTCACGAACAGCACCACGATGGCGCTGTTCGACGCCGGCGATGCCGCGCCCTATCCGACGACGCTGGACGTCTCGGGAATGCAGGGCACGCTCAGTGGAGCAACGGTGACCCTGAAGTCCTTGACCATGAATGCCTCGGACCTCGACTTCATGCTGGTGTCCCCAGCAGGCAGGACAGTGGTGTTCCTCAGCGACGCGGCGGGCGGCGCGAGCATGGCCGACCTGACTTTCGACGATGCCGCGGCGAGCCAGTACCCGGGCGGCGCGTTCGAAGGCCCCGCCACGTATCAGCCAACCGACAACGACGGCGGCACGTTCCTCGGCGACGACTTCGACAACGGGGCGCCGGCTGCGCCGAACGGAACGACGATGTCAGCGCTGAACGGGGACGACCCGAACGGCACATGGAAGCTCTACGTCGCCGCGAACGGGCAAGGCGGCAGCCCATCGGAGATCGGCTCGTTGCAAGGTTGGTCGATCACCCTGACTACGACCAGCCCCGACCCACCACCGCCGCCACCTCCGCCGCCGACCCCCGACCCGACTCCGCCGACCGAGCCCACACCGCCGCCGGCCGCGCCCGTCGATCCCACCGCACCCCAGGTCCAGTCCGCCGACTTCGTGAACCCGCCGGTCGCCGGCCAGTACGACGTGCTGCACGTCGTCGCGCGCGACCCGGACTCGCTGGTCACCGGTCTACTGGTGGACTTCGGCGAGAACCTTGGCCTGTGGGCCGAGAGTGCGTGCATCGCGGGCCAGGCGCCGAAGGGCGGGACCGTCAGCTTCGACGTCCCCTTCCGCTACCTAGGCGCGGGCGAGCACACGATCACGATCACGGTCCTGTCGGGCGGCTGCGGCGAGGCTCAGGCGACGCAGATCACCAAGACGGTCACCGTCGGCGGGGCCGCCGCGCGCCGCGCGCACGTCAGCGCCGTCTCGCTGCCGATCGGACCCCCGCCGGCCAGCAAGTGCAAGAACGCGTTGCTCAGCCCCACGCGCGCGAAGACCAAGCTCATCGTGGCGGCGGTGCTGTGCCTGATGAACGAGCAGCGCGCGAAGTTCAAGCTGAAGCCGGTCAAGAACAGCAAGCGCCTGTCGACGGCCGCGCTCACCCACACGCGCGCGATGATCCTCGGCCAGTTCTTTGCCCATCAGGGCCCCAAGGAGCCCGCGCTTGTCGCGCGCCTGCGCAAGGTCAAGTACAGCGGCGCGGCGGGCGAGAACATCGGCGCCGGCGCGGGGCCGCTCGGCTCACCGGCGGCGATGGTGGACGGCTGGATGCACAGTCCCCTCCACCGCGCCAACCTGCTGTCCAAGCGCTGGAAGGCCGTGGGCATCGGGTTCGTCGCGCAGTACCCCGTGAAGACACTGGCGCAGCCGGTGGCCACCTACACCACGGACTTCGCGCCCAAGCCCTAGCGCGCGAGGGCGGCGCCGAGGCGCTCGACAGCCTGGTCGATCTCGGCCTCCGAGACCGTCAGAGGCGGCAGCAGGCGGATGCTCGTCGGTCCGGTCGCGTGCACGACAAGCCGTTGGTCCAGGAGCGCGCGACGCTGCAACTCGCGCGCGTCCTCGACCTCGAACGCCATCATCAGGCCGCGGCCGCGGACGTCGTCGACCGGCAAGCCCCGCAGGCCGGCATCGAGTTGCGCGCCCTTCGTCTGCACGTCGGCCAGGAACTGCTCGTCCGCCACGATGTCGAGCACCACATTGGCGGCCGCGGCGATCACCGGTCCGCCGGCGAACGTCGACCCGTGGTCTCCGGGCTGCAGCGTGTCGGCGTACGCCGGTGAGGTGATGCACGCGCCGATCGGCAGGCCGCCGCCGAGACCCTTGGCGACCGTCATGACATCGGGGATGGGGCCGCCGCCCGACTCGAAGCCCCACATCGTCCCCGTGCGGCCCATCCCGCACTGGATCTCGTCGTAGATCAGCAGGGCGCCCACCCGGTCGCACGCCTCGCGCGCGGCCAGCAGCAGGACGGGGTCGATCGGGTGGATGCCCGACTCGCCCTGGATCGGCTCGATGAAGACCGCGGCGGTGCGGTGGCCGACGGCATCCTCGAGCGCTGCCGCATCGTCGCGCGGAACCACCACGAAGCCGGGTACGAGCGGCGCGAACGGCTCCTGCTTCTCGCGCTGCGGAGTTGCCGACAGGGCGCCCATCGTGCGGCCATGGAACGCATGCTCGAGCACGACGATCTCGCCCTCGGGGCGGTGGCGGCGCGCGAGCTTGATCGCGCACTCGTTCGCCTCCGCGCCGGAGTTGCAGAAGAACACCTTGCCGCCGATCGACAACGTCGACAGGCGCTCCGCGAGGCGCATCTGCGGCTCGGTGTAGAAGAGATTGCCCACATGCATCAGGCGGGCCGCCTGCTGCGACACCGCCTCGACCAGCTGTGGGTGGCAGTGGCCGATCTGTGCCACCGAGATCCCGGCGAGGAAGTCGAGGTACTCGTTGTCGTCGGCGTCCCACAGCCGCGCGCCCTCGCCGCGCACGAACTCGACCGGGTTCCGCGCGTACGTCGGCATCAGGTAGTCGCGCTCCAGCGCCTGCAGCCGGCCCAGGCTCATGTGGCGATCTTCGTCCCGATGCCGCCGTCGGTGAACAGCTCGAGCAGCACGCTGTG
>JAWVDZ010000249.1:0-3525 GCA_033856955.1 Gaiellales bacterium | reverse complement strand
CGCGAAATCGCCGTCGGCGGCGCGCACGCACGACTCGAGCCGGTGCCAATCCGCGCCCAGCGGCGCGGCCCGCGAGTAGTCCGCCTCGGCCGGGTACAGGTACAGGTTCAGATCCGGCGAGCGGTGGATGAACTCCAGGTCGGGCAGGCCGGGGGCGCCCTGGGAGCGGACGAACTCGTCGAACTCCTGCCACATCGGCCGGTGCGTGCGGTCGTACTCGGACCGAAACGCGTCCCATTCGCTGCGATCGGCGGCCGGGTAGCCCGAGAAGGCGGGCGGCACGTCGGCGTCCTTCAGCTCGCAGGGGTTGCAGGACACGATCCGCACCCACGGCACGCCGGCCGTGACGACGGCCGGGAAGCAGGGCACGTTGTCCTCCACGATCACGTCCGGCTCGAGCTCGGCGAAGATCTCGCGCAGCCGTGGCTCGACGTAGCGCGAGCCGTCCAGCAGCGCCTGCCAGGTGGGCGCGATGAACGACTCCAGCTGCTCGACGGTGGGGGTGCGAAAGACGGGCGCCGTCTCGCGGATGAAGTCCTTCCAGAACTGGCCCGGCGCCTCCTCGATCTCGGGTGGCGGGCCGAGCCGCATGAGCCGCTCCTCGAAGCCGCGCGCCTCCAGCGTGCCCGCGAACGACTCCTCGATGATGAAGACGACGCGGTGCCCGCGCGCCTTCAGCTGCTCGCCGATGCCGACGCAGTTGTTGGTCGGCCCGAACGCGCCCTCCGGGAAGAACACCACCGTCTTCGCGCTCACCCTTCTCCTCTCTGAAGAAACGGCGAGGCGGGAGCGGGCGATCTCGCCCACCCCCGCCTGCGCTGGTTTCACTTGGTTACACGGTCGCCGCTGCTGAGCGGGCCGCGGCGTAGCGCTCGGCCACGGCGTTCCAGTCGACCACGTTCCAGATCGCGGCCAGATAGTCGGGCCGGCGGTTCTGGTACTTCAGGTAGTAGGCGTGCTCCCACACGTCGATGCCGAAGATCGGCGTCTGACCGTCGGACAGCGGCGAGTCCTGGTTGGCGGTGCTGACGACCTTGAGGTCGCCGCCGTCCACGACCAGCCACGACCAGCCGGAGCCGAAGCGGTTCACGCCCGCGTCGCTCATGGCCGTCTTCAGCTGGTCGAAGCCGCCGAACGCGGATGTGATGGCGTCGCCAAGCTCGCCCGACGGTGATCCGCCGCCGTCCGGGCCGAGCACCGTCCAGAACAGGCTGTGGTTGGCGTGTCCGCCGGCGTTGTTTCGCACCGGGCCCTGCTTGTCGGCGGGCAGCGATGAGAGGTTCTTCAACACGTCCTCGACCGGGCGGTCGGCCCACTCGGTGCCTTCGAGCGCGGCGTTCGCCTTGTCGACGTATGCCTGGTGGTGCTTGTCGTGATGGATCCGCATCGTCTGCTCGTCGATGTGCGGCTCCAAAGCGCTGTAGTCGTAGGGAAGCGCGGGGACCTCATAGGCCATGGTGGCTCACTCCTTCTGTCCTGGTAGAGAGGGTTAGCATACCCCGATGGTGACGGCATGAAGCTGGCTGGGGCACGCGTGCTGGTGGCGGGCGGCGCCCACCGCGTGGGTCGCGCGGTGGCGCTCGACCTGGCTGCCGCAGGCGCGGATGTCGGCATCAGCTACCACAGCTCCCAGGCCGAGGCGCTCGAGACGGTGGAGGCGATCCGCGCGCTGGGCGTGCGAGCCGCCCTCGCGCAGGCCGACGCCGCCCGCCCCGAGCAGATGCGGTCGCTGGTCGACGGGATGGCGGAGGAGCTGGGCGGGCTCGACGTCTACGTGCACGGGCCGTCCGGCGGCTTCGAGCCGCGGCCGGCGGAGGACGTGGACGAGGCGCTGTGGGACGCCGCGCTCGACTCGACCGCCAAGGGCTTCATGTTCGCATCCCAGGCGGCGTTCCGGCACATGCGCGGCCGCGGCGGGGTGATCGTCGCGCTGACGGACGTGGCCGGCATCCAGGCATGGCCGCGGTTCGCCGCCCACTGCGCGGCCAAGGCGGCGCTGATCCAGCTGGTCAAGTGCCTGGCCGCCGACTGGGGCGACGAGGGAGTGCGCGTGTGCGGGGTGGCGCCCGGCCCGGTGCTGATGCCGGAGGGCGTTTCGGGTGACAGCGAGGAGACGGTGCTGGGCCGGATGGGCGAGCCCGCCGACGTCGCCCAGGCCGTCCGCTACTGCATCGAGGCCGATTTCTTCACCGGCCAGAACCTGATCGTGGACGGCGGCAGGCTGCTGCGATGAGCCGCCGGTTCCGACCGGGTCGCGACGTATGCTTGGGGACGTGACGATGGTGGACGACAGCAGGGTGGCGGAGGTGGATCGGATCGACGTGCTCGACCACGGCTTCGTCCGGCTCGACGCGGCGATGGCGGACGACCTGTCGGTTGTGAACGCCGCCCGCGTCTCGTTCGCACAGCACGTCGACGAGCTGGGCGAGCGCGACCAGGGATTGATCCGGTTCCTGATGCGCGAGCGCCACGGCACGCCGTTCGAGCACAACGCGATGCGCTTCCACATCAAGTGCCCGATCTTCGTTTGCCGGGAGTGGCAGCGCCATCGGATCGGCTCGTTCAACGAGTGGTCGGCGCGCTACTCGCAGCTCGATCCCGAGTTCTACGTGCCCGAGCCCGAGGACGTGCGGACACAGGTGGGCAAGCCGGGCGCCTACACGTTCGAGCAGCTGGACGCCGAGGCGGCGGAGGGCGTGCGCAACGCGCAGCGCGCCGTCTACGAGCAGGCGTATGGCACCTACCAGGGGATGATCGAGCAGGGCGTGGCGAAGGAGATCGCCCGCAACGTGCTGCCGGTGGCCATCTACACGCAGTTCTACTGGACGGTCAACGCCCGCAGCCTGATGAACTTCGTCTCGCTGCGAAACGCCGAGACGGCGCAACGCGAGATCCGGCGCTTCGCCGAGGCGGTCGAGAGCCTGTTCGCCCGCTGCATGCCGATCACCCACGCGGCCTTCGTCGCGAACGACCGCAAAGCGCCTTAGAGCCCTAGAAGCGGCTCAATACCGTCTCTGGGGGATGCTGCCCGAGGGCGCGGACGGCGATGCTGAGAGCATGAAGTCCCCCGCCTCTGCGCGCGCGGATCGGCCCGCCGTGCGCGAGCACGAGCGCATCTCCGCGCAGATCCGCCGTTTCGCCCTGCTCTGGATCGCCGCCTCGGTCGGCGTCCTGCTGTTCGTGGCGATCGCGAGCGTGCTCGCGTCGAGCTACCGCGACGATGCCGGCCGCCGCTCGCGGGCGGCCACCGACGCGCAGCTCGCGGTCGCGCGGCTGCAGGCGTCCGTGCAGGCGCAGGCGACGGACGTGCTCGGCTACCGCCTGACCGGCAACTCGATGTACCGGCTGCAGTACGCGGCCGACGCGGCGACGACCCAGGCCCGGCTGACCCAGCTGCGGCGGGCGGTGAAGAGGGCCGACGCCAGCGGGGCGGAGCGCGCGCTTCTGAGCGATGCGGTCTCGGCCATCACGACGTGGAATGACCACGTCGGCATCCAGTTTGCGGGGCACTCGGCGGGCCGCGGC
>JAWVDZ010000248.1:0-2591 GCA_033856955.1 Gaiellales bacterium | reverse complement strand
TCGTACGCGCGGTGGTTCCCCAGCTTGCCGGAGGAGAAGCGCGGCTGGTACCAGTACGCAAGGGTGCAGATCGTGGGATGGGCGAGGAGGTCGGCGCGCAGCCACTGCTCCTGCGCCGAGCCCGCCTCGCAGCCGCCGGCCGGCACACAGACGCCGTTCAACGCGACGACGTGCCAGCTGCCGAGGTCGTAGCTGTAGTAGCCCTTGGCCGGGTCGCCTGCCGCAGGCCCGAAGTAGCCGAAGTAGCCGGGCGCCCCGGGCCTGCGGTAGTCCGGGCCTCCCGGCACCGGATGCGTGATCGGTAGGAGCCGTCCCCACGAGCGTGCGTACGCGTGCTGGAAGTTGTACAGGCTGCCATCGTCCTCCTGCGCGCCGCCGAGGACGAGTACGCCGGTCGCGGTCGCCGGTACCAGCGTCGAGGTCGCCGCCATGTGACAGGCGGATGGCGTGCCGGCCCCGGCCAGGAAGGACGGGTCGACCGTATCGCAGGCGATGCTGCCGGCGGCGGCGATCGTCGGATCGGCCGTCGTCGGCGCCAGTCCGATGCCGTCGACGTGCAGCGCGTCGAGGTACCGCCCGAATCCGCTCCCGCTCTCCCAGCCTCCTCCTACCTCGACGGCCGTCCCGGCGATCCAGTCGTTGAAGGAGCTCACGATCTGCCACGGCGCACGGGAGGCGACCATCTGGCGGATGGACGCCGCGAAGACGGTGAGATCGCGCGGCTGTGACGGTGCCTGCTCGGCGTGCGTCCACGCGCCGGGTCTGATCGTGAAGCTCTGGCCCGGCAGGGAGGCGCTCGCGGCCCCCGCCTTGGGGGACTCCTGGTACCAGCTGCTCGCGAGCTTGGCGCAGGACTGCCAGCCCGTGAACGCCGGCATGACCACGTACAGCGTCGCGGATCCCGCGCTGCGCCAGCGCCGGACCATCGAGCAGCCGTCATGGCTGCCCGCCTGCACGAACACGACGGGGCGGCCGCCGAGGCGGAGGTATGCGGGGTCGTGGCCGAAGCGATGGCTGAGCCGGGTGAGATCCGCCTTGAGCGCGTGCGCCGACGGGTTGCCGGAGCGCTCGCGGTCGTAGGAGGCCGCAATCCGCACGACGCCGTTCGCGGCCTGCGACTGGCTGAGGACGTCGGTGAGTCTCAGGTCGCTCGTGCTCTTCGCGCCGGACCATGGCACGATCGCGAGCGACACCTTCCCGTACGCGAGCGCCTGGAGCTGCCGCGCGATGGTCGGGAGCGAGCCGGAGCTGTAGAAGCCCGAGGTCGGCTGGTAGCGCGTCCGGGGGACGCCGCCGCCCCAGAGGGCGGGGTACCCGGTGAGCAACGTCGACGCCCGCATCGGCAGCTTCGGCGCCGGGCTCAGCGCGGGCAACTCGCAGCTCGCCTCGACGCGTGCATCGCTCCCCGCCTTGCAGAGGTCGACGCCCTCGCCACCGTCGATCAGATCGAAGCCCCCGCCGGCGTAGATGCGGTCGCTCCCCGCTCCTCCGCAGATGAGGTCACCCCCGCCCAGTCCGACGATGCTGTCGTTGCCGCCGAGGCCGACGATCACATCGGGCCGGTTGGTGCCTCGCAGATGGTCGTTGCGGGGAGTGCCGACGATGTTCGCGACCTTGCCGAAGCACCGCTTGCTGACTGCCGCACGGCTCTCGCCGCCGGAGCCGAGCACGGCGCCCGTGACGATGACCAGACACGCGGCGAACGTGGCGGATCCGCGGCAGCACCTCACCAAAGGAGGAATCCCGACGCCGAGGCACCGAACAGGGCGGGCGCGACGAACAACGCCACCGACCACGCGACGATGTGCGCGATCGCGACACCGGTGACGGAGCGCCGATGCTGGGCCGTGCGCCCGAGCACGAGCGCGGCCACGAAGGCGATCAGGGGATAGGGCATCGGCCAGCCGAGGCAGGCCGCCGCGTACGCGGCACTCGCGATGATGTTCGCCCCGGCGGTCTCGATTCGCAGACGGGAAGGCGCGCCGCTGAGGCGAGCACGCGTCAGCGCATCGAGCAGCACGCCGCGATACGCGATCTCCTCGGCGAGCGCCGCGAAGGCGACCACCGCGACGGCGGCGGCGATTGCGAGAGCGCCGTGCGGGAGCCGGGCGTCCTTCGTCCCGATCGATCCGAACAGGAGCAGCCCGACCGGCACGGCCCCGGCAACGAGCAGCGCGTCTGCCGGAACCGGAAGCCGCAGGCGAGATTGCAGCGAGGACTGCCCCACGAGCGGGGCGATGCGCCACGCGCCGACCAGCAACACGACCCCGACGACCCCGGGCCAGGTGCTGCGGGGCAGTTCATGGGACGGGACCGAGAACGATGCGAGGCGCGCGAGCGGGATCAGTGCAAGCACCAGCAGCGCGGCCGAGAGCGGCGGCAGGACGCGACCGCCCGCCGACCGCCGCGCCGCAAGGACGCAGCCGATGAGCAGACCCTCGAGGACGAGGCCGCTGGCGATCGAGCCGCTGATGTTGTTGCCGAACGCGCCGAGCGCCTCCGAGAGCACGATCGCCGCCAGTGCCGTCGACAGGACCCAGGTCGTCCGCGACGCGGTGATCACCGCGGGGCGCCCGCGCTGCGGCAGCTCG
>JAWVDZ010000247.1:0-6255 GCA_033856955.1 Gaiellales bacterium | reverse complement strand
TCGCGACCTACAAGAACACGGTGCAGGGCGGTGTCGGTGCGCCGTACGACATCGCGATCGACCCGTGGGACACGCCCGCTTCGGGCCTGGCCAACTTCTGGGTGGCGGATCAGGAGCAGCAGGCGGTGGTCGAGTTCGACCACAACGGAAACATCCTGCACACGCTCGGTGTGGGTGGCGTCGGCTCGTACGCGCACGGGCACGGCTGCGGCAACGGCGACATGGACAACCCCACCCACCTGGTGATCGACCCCACCAACGGCAACATCTACATCTCGAACACGGCCTGCAAGAACGTCTACGAGTACGCGCACGACGGCACCTTCATCCGCCAGTTCGACTGGTCGGGGTGGAAGACGGCGACCGGCTTCTTCCAGCCCACGCCGCGCGGCATCCAGATGGACGAGAACGGAAACATCTACGTGCTTGAGCTGAACAGCCGCACGATCGTGGTGTTCAACCGGTCGGGCCAGTTCGTGCGCGTGTTCCCACAGGTCAGCGACATGAACGACCCGCGCGGCCTCGACATCGACACCACCCGTGACCGCCTATACGCGGTCGGCTCGCTGCACGAGCGGCTGTTCCAGTTCAACTACCAGGGCGACGTGCTGCGGCGGTGGGACTCGACCGACGGCACCAACTCGCCCAACGGTGCCAACCGCTTCGGCTCGATCAAGTGGCCGGCCGTCGATCCCGCCACCGGCGATGTCTATACCGGCGACACCTGGAAGTACACGATCTACAAGTTCAGCTCGACCGCCACCCCGATCTGGTCGACGCCGCCCAGCCCGCCGGCCGATGGCGGCTACACGCAGCAGACCGGCGTCGCCGTCAGCCCAGGCGGCACGCTGTTCGTGACCGGCAGCTTCGACCAGCGCGTGCAGGCCTTCGACACCAGCCTCGACTGCCGCTCGGAGGGCAGTTGCCCGGCGTTCCTGTTCCAGTGGGGCACGCGCGTCAACCCGGCGCCGAACGCCACCGGCTTCGACTATCCCAAGGCGATGGTGTTCACTGACGGCAAGCTGTGGATCGGCGAGAACGACGGCAACGACATCCAGATCTACAACCCCGATGGAAGCTGGGTGCACCGCTTCGGCACGCAGGGCCCGGCGGTGGGCTCGTTCCGCCAGGGAATCCAGGGCCTGTACGTCGACTCCGCCCAGGGCAAGGTGTTCGCGACCGACGTCGGCAACTGCCGGCTGCAGGTGTTCGACGAGAGCTTCGTCCTGAACAACACCTCCGGCCTCCCCGTCAAGGCGATGGGCGGCTGCGGTACCGCCAACGGCCAGCTGAGCGCGCCGCGCGGCGTGGTGGCCGAGGGAAACACGGCCTACGTGGTCGAGACCGGTGGCAGCAAGATCTCGGTCTGGAACTGGACAACCGGCACCGAGCTGGCCGTCTACAAGCCGACCTGCGGCGGCAGCACGATGTCCGGGCCGTGGGACGCGGCCTGGGATCCCAGCCACACCTGGATCTACATCGGCGACAAGGTGAGGGCGCGGGTGGTTCGCTGGAGCCCCTCGACCCACGCCTGCGAGGTCGTCACCACCGGCGCCGACACGCCGGAGGGCCACCTGTCCGGCCCGGACTTCCTGAACTTCGGCCCGGACGGCAAGCTCTACGTGAGCGACAACAACAAGCGCGTCTACTCCTTCACGTTCAACTGATATCCCGACGGAGGCCGGGTGACGGGCACGCGGCCCGTCACCCGGCTTGCCCGCGCTTCAACTAATCTTGCGCGGATGCCGGAGCACACCACAGGCGAGCGGCTCGCCCACCTCGAGAGGCTGCGCGAGCAGGCGCTGAATCCGGGTTCTCCGACCTCGGTCGAGCGCCACCGGGCGAAGGGCAAGCTGCTGGCCCGGGAACGGATCGAGCTGCTGCTGGATCCCGGCTCGTTCGTCGAGCTGGACGTCTTCGTCCAGCACCGCAGCCCGAACTTCAACATGATGGAGAACCGGCCCTACGGGGACGGTGTGGTGACCGGGCACGGCACCATCTGGGGACGCCGGGTGTTCGTCTTCTCGCAGGACTTCACGGTGTTCGGCGGCTCGCTGGGCGAGGCCTTCGCCGAGAAGATCACGAAGGTGATGGACATGGCGGTCAGGTATCGCTGCCCGATCATCGGCATCAACGACTCGGGCGGGGCGCGCATCCAGGAGGGTGTCGTCTCGCTGGCCGGATACGCCGACATCTTCCTGCGAAACGTCCAGGCTTCGGGCGTGATCCCGCAGGTCTCACTGGTGATGGGGCCGTGCGCCGGCGGGGCGGTCTACTCGCCCGCCATGACCGACTTCGTGATGATGGTTGAGGAGACCTCGCACATGTTCATAACCGGGCCCGAGGTGGTGAAGACCGTCACCGGCGAGGAGGTCAGCTTCGAGGAGCTGGGCGGCGCCCACACGCACGCCAGCCGAAGCGGAGTGGCGCACTTCACGGCCGCTGACGAGCGGGCGCTGATCGAGGACTGCCGCTACCTGCTCTCGTTTTTGCCCCAGTCCAACGAGCAGGCCTCGGCCTGGGAGCCTCCCTCCGATCCCGCCGATCGCCAGGACGCCGAACTGGACGCGCTGATCCCCGACGAGTCGACCAAGCCCTACGACATGCACGAGGTGATCCGACGGGTGGTGGACGACGGGGAGTTCCTCGAGGTGCACGCCGCCTGGGCTGACAACATCATCTGCGGATTCGCCCGGCTGGGCGGGTACTCGGTGGGCATCGTCGCCAACCAGCCGCGGTCGCTGGCTGGAGTGCTCGACATCGACAGCTCGACGAAGGCCGGCCGGTTCGTGCGCACCTGCGACGCCTTCAACCTGCCCGTGGTGACCTTCGTGGACGTGCCCGGCTTCCTGCCCGGCACGGCGCAGGAGTGGGGCGGCATCATCCGCCACGGAGCCAAGCTGCTCTACGCCTACTGCGAGGCGACGGTGCCGAAGCTGACCGTGATCACGCGCAAGGCCTACGGCGGCGCCTACGACGTGATGGGCTCCAAGCACGTCGGCGCCGACTTCAACTTCGCCTGGCCGACGGCGGAGGTGGCGGTGATGGGTTCCGACGGAGCGGTCAATATCGTGTTCCGCAAGGAGCTCGAGGCGGCGGAGGATGCCGAGGGCCGGCGGGCGGAGCTGGTCGAGGAGTACCGCGAGCGCTTCGCCAACCCGTTCACGGCGGCCGAGCGCGGGTACGTGGACGACGTGATCGCGCCCCGCCGGACGCGGCCGGCCCTGATCGCCGCGCTCGAGGCCAGCCGCACCAAGCACGCCCCGCCCGCGCCCCGAAAGCACGGCAACATCCCCCTGTGAGCGGCGTCGAGCTTCGCATCAGCCCGGCGCCGAGCGACGCGGAGCGGGCCGCGATCGAGGCCGCGCTGGCGAGGCTAACCGCCCGCGTGAATGCACTCAAGCGAGTGCACGAGGCCGCCACTCTGGCCCGAGGCGTCCAGGTGAATCGTCCCGGTCAGCATGATGCGGCTGCCGTGGTCGCCCGCCAGGCGCAGGTTGATGTGAAACAGCGAGTCGCTTCCGCGCAGCAGTTGATGCCGCGACCCCGCGCCCCGGAACGTCTCGCCGGTCCGTGAGTCGACGGCCGTGAACCGGTAGTCGGCGCGTAGCTGGACACGGTCAGGACGGATCTCGCCGGTCACGTGCTCCGTGCCGGAGGTGTCCGTGAGGTCGCCGCCGGTGCAGCCGGCCGCAGCGAACGTCGTGCCGGTGAGGTCGATCACGTCGTCGATAGGGGTGGAGCCGTGCGGGGCGGCGGTGGCGGTGGCGGTGGCCATCAGCGTCAGCACGGCCGCAAGCAGGGCGGAGCGAAGAAGCGGTAGCGGAATGAATCGTCGATGGCTGGCGAGCGGTGCGCAAGCAGGAGGTGATGACGTGTCGCAGCCCATATACGGAGTCAATCTGGGCAAGACGCGGAATCTCCTGCTGCGCCAGCGCGACGCCGCCGGACGCCGCGAGGCATTTCGTTACCGCTTCCATGCATGCGTGCAGTCATGGAGTACCTCCTCACCCCCGCTTTCGCCGCCCGCCCGCGCACTCCTTGTCGCGTCGACGGCGGCCGCCATCCGTCACAATAGCCGCATGTTCGGCAAGGTTCTGGTCGCAAACAGAGGTGAGATCGCGATCCGCATCTTCCGCACGCTGCGGGAGATGGGCGTCGCCTCGGTCGCCGTGTACTCGGAGGCCGACCGCGAATCGCCGTTCGTCGACAGGGCCGATGAGGCCTACCTGATCGGCCCTGGGCCGGCTGCTGAGAGCTACCTGATGTCAGAGACGATCATCCGCACGGCGCTGCGGTGCGGCGCCGAGGCGGTGCACCCGGGATTTGGCTTCCTCGCCGAGAACGGCGACTTCGCCCGCGCCTGTGCCGCGGCCGGTCTCGTGTTCATAGGGCCGCCGCCGGACGCAATCGATGCGATGGGCTCCAAGATCAGCGCCCGGCAGGCGATGGAGGAGGCCGGCGTGCCGGTGATCCCCGGCACCAACGAGCCGGTGGAGACGGTCGAGCAGGCGCTCGAGATCGCCACCGGAATCGGCTACCCGGTGGTCGTCAAGGCATCCGCCGGCGGTGGTGGCAAGGGCATCGAGGTGGCCCGCGACCAGCAGGAGCTGCGCCACGTCTACGACTCGGCGCGGCGGCAGGGCCGCGCCTACTTCGCGGACGACACGGTTTTCATGGAGCGCTACTTGGATGACCCACGCCACGTGGAGGTGCAGGTGCTGGCCGACTCGCATGGCAACGTCATCCACCTCGGGGAACGCGATTGCACGATCCAGCGCCGCCACCAGAAGATCATCGAGGAGACGCCCTCGACCGCCGTCTCGGCGGAGCTGCGCGACCGGATCGGGCGGATCGGCGTCGAGGCCGCGCGGGCCGTCGGCTACGTCAATGCGGGCACCGTCGAGGGACTGCTCGACCGCGACGGCAGCTACTTCTTCCTCGAGATGAACACGCGGCTTCAGGTCGAGCACACCATTACCGAGATGGTGACCGGCCTCGACCTGGTGCGGGAGCAGCTTCACATCGCCGCCGGGCTGCCGCTGCGAATCTCCCAGGATCAGGTGCACCTGAACGGCCACTCGATCCAGTGCCGGATCAACGCCGAGGACCCCGCCAACGACTTCGTGCCCACGCCCGGCCGGATCACGCGCTATCGCGAGCCGTCCGGGCCAGGTGTGAGGGTCGACTCGGGCGTGGTCGAGGGCGCCGTGATCTCGGACCTCTACGATCCCATGATCGCCAAGCTGATCGTGTGGGACGCCGACCGCGAGCTGGCCCGGCGCCGCATGCTGCGGGCGCTCTCGGAGTTCGAGATCGAGGGCGCGCGCTCGCTGATCCCGCTGCACGTGGCGGTGCTCGAGCATCCCGACTTCGCCGCCGGTGGCACGATGCGGGAGTTCGTGGAGGGCGGCGGCTACCGGCGCACGCTCGACCAGCAGCCGGCCGACGCGCAGCCGGCGAACGGGGCCGTCCCCCGGAACGAGGCCCGTACCCTGCTGACCGAGGTGGACGGCCGGCGGTTCGAGGTGACCGTGGTCGAGCCGGAGCATCCCGGCCGCACCCGTCTGCGGCTTCGCCGCGCCCAGCTCGCGGAGCGCTCGTCGCGCCACGGCGGCGGCCTGGATGTGATCCGCAGCCCGATGCAGGGGACGGTGCTGAAGGTCTCGGTGGCCGCCGGCGCGGAGGTCGAGCCGGGCCAGGTGCTGATGGTGGTGGAGGCGATGAAGATGGAGAACGAGATCGTCGCCCGCCATGCCGGCGAGGTCGAGTCGGTCGCCGTCTCGGAGGGCGATCAGGTGGCCAGCGGGCAGGAGCTGCTGCGGCTTGCGTGATGTGATTTGGCTTGCTTTCTCGCCTTGACGCGCCACCGGGAGGCTCGTACAGTTGCGTGACGGGTTCCGGTCCGGGACTCGAACGGTGGAGCGATGCTCGGGTGGGCCGAGCGGTTTGCAAACACCGGTGGCGAGGGCACGTCTCCACCGGGAATGCAGAGGCCCAGCCGCCGACCAGGGAGGTTCGTGTGTTCAAGGCAGGTACTCGGCGAATGCGTAGGACGATCGGTATCGTGGCCATGGTGGCGCTGCTCTCGAGCGCGTCCGCCGGGGGTGCGGTCGCCGACGACTGGCCCATGTTCCACCACGACCCGACCCACACCGGCGTCTCCACCGACGGCACGATCAGCACCGCAAACGTGGGGACGGTCGGCCTCGACTGGGCGGCCAACACCGGCGCCGCGAGCTACACGTCCCCGGT
>JAWVDZ010000246.1:0-5681 GCA_033856955.1 Gaiellales bacterium | reverse complement strand
CGGTCTCGACGCAGGCCATGGCGATCAGCTTGTCCACGGTCGGCGAGCGACCGGCGGAGGGTGATGTCAGCTTGCCGACGCCGCGCCCGTTCGCGAGCACCGGCGTGTTGTAGTCGGGCGCATCCTCGCCGGCGATCTCGAGCGTCACCATGCGGTGGGTGATGCCGGCGGCCAGTTCGGCCTCAAGCGCGGCCTTGCCGTGGAAGTCGGCCTTGTCGAGCTTGATCATGCGATCGAGGTTGACGTGGAACGGCGAGGTGACGCCCGGGAAGTAGTCGTAGCCGATGAAGATCAGCCCGGATTCGATCCGCAGGCTCTCAACCGCGGCCAGGCCGTAGGGCCGGATGCCGATCGCCGCGCCCTGGTCGAGCAGGCCCTGCCACACCCGCTCGGCGCCGGCCACCGGCACGTACACCTCGTAGCCCAGCTCCCCGGAGTAGCCGGTGCGCGACAGCCAGCAGCCATCGACGCCGCAGATCGTGACTGGGTCGGGGATGAACCGGAAGTAGCGCAGGCTCTCGACGTCGGCATCGGTGCAGCGCGACAGCAGCTCGCGCGACTTGGGGCCCTGCACCTGGAGGTGGGGGATGTCCATCGTGGCGTCCACGATCTCGACCGCAAAGCGCTTGCAGATGCGGCGGAAGTGGTCGCCGTCGGAATCGAGCGCGGTCACCACCAGCATGTCCTTGGCGTCTTTGCCTCGGAAGGCGACGCCGTCTCCCAGCATCCTACCCTGCTCGTCGCAGAACGGGCCGTAGCGGCACTGGCCGACCTCGAGCCCGGCCATGTCGGACGTGAAGCAGTAGTCGACCGCCTCCAGCGCGTCCTTGCCCTTGAAGAACCACTTGCGCAGCGGAGACTCGTCCCAGATGCCGACCGCCTCACGCACGGTGTGGTGCTCGGCGATCGGGTCGCCGAAATCCGAGATCCAGTCCCATCCCTCCCACTCGGCGAAGCTGCCGCCCAGCCGCCGCTGGATGGCGTCGAACCCGGTCCGCAGCAGGCCGTCCGGGTAGATGCCCGACGGGGCCGGCAGGTCGACCTGCAGGGCCGCGGCGGCGGCGGTGTCAAAAGGGGCGGAGTCGCCGTCGAGCGCGGGCATCGCCACCTCCACAGGCATGATCGTGGTGGGCGTCGCCCGCCTCGACAGCTCCTGGTGGCCGGGCGGCAGCACCTGCGTGACGCCGAGCAGCGCCCGCGCCTGGGCCGGGCTGGGCAGCGTGCGGTAGCTCTCCACCGGCTGCTTCTCCTCGCGGTCGAGGTTGCGGCGCAGGCGGCGAAGCTTGGCCTGGAAGCCGGCGTCGAGGCCGGGCGTCGAGAAGATCGCCTGCTCGACGTAGCTCTCGACCACGCGGTTTCCGACCAGCGAGACATCGGCGTCTCGGGCGGTGCCGGTGCGGGGCGAGTATGTGACCACCGTCTTGACGTGCGCAAGGTACGCATTCCACGTGGACAGCACCACCTCGCCGCGGCAGCGGGCGCCGGTCTCGGGGATCGCGAGCAGGTTCACCTTGCGGTCGTTGACCGCCTCCAGCAGCGCCTCGGTGGTGGGGTTGAGGATGGTGACCCACTTGTGCAGCGGCCAGATGTCGAGCTGGTTGAAGTCGCCGGCCTCGCAGCCGACGCCGAACAGGTAGGTGTCGCAGTAGCGGAAGAAGTTGCCGGTGCCCAGCGTCTCCCGCATCAGGTCGTAGAAGAGCGTGATCGTGGCGCAGATCAGGTTGGAGCAGCCGACGGGATCCATCGGCTGGGACACGACGACGCCGAGCCGGTCGCCCGGCTGGTAGCCGCCCGGCCATAGGTCGGCCAGCGGCTGCTTCTTCTTGCCGCGCTCGACCGTGAAGTCGCTTGCGCTGAGAGCGTAGGAGGAGTGCATGGTCGGTGATCCTATCCCCGCGCAGGCGGGGTGTCGATGTCCGGCCGTCCAGAATTCGCCCTTCTCAACCCGTGCCGGCAGTGCAACAAAACCGCAAACACCACGCGGGGAGTGTTTGACTCCAATAATTGGGCGTCGAAGGAGATCGGCCCAACCAGGCGGCCGAGGTGTGACGATTGCGTCACGATCCGTCACGCCCGCACGACAGGTGTTTGACTCCAATAATTGGGTGGCGATTGTTACGAGGGCGCGCAGGCTTAGCTGTGCGGGGTGTCAGCCCTCGAGCAGCAGCGTGTCGAGGCCCCGCGTCAGCCCGATCCGGCCGGGGGCGGCGCGGGCCGCCAGAAGCGTGCCGGCGACGTAGGGCGCCGCCGAGCCGCCGGCGTCGTGGCGGATCACCAGCCGCTCGTCCGGCAGCGCGAACACGACCTCGGTCGAGACGACGAAGCTGGGCAGCCGAAGCGAGTGCACCTGCGAGCCGGCGATCGTCGCACCGCGCGCCTCGCGAGGGCCGTCGATCTCGTCCAGCGGCCTCCCCAGCAACGGGGCGCGCACCTCCGCCAGCCGCTCGGCCAGCTCGCGGGCGGTGCCGCTCGGCACGTCCGCCTTGGTCGAGCTGGCATAGTCGATGATCTCCCACTGCGGCAGGTGGCGGGCAGCGAGCAGCGCGCCGGCCTGGGCCATCGCCGCCGTCAGCGAGAAGTTGCCGGCCGCAATCACGCCCACCCCTGCCTCGCGCGCCGCGTCATCGATCTGGGTGAACTGGCCGCCGGTCAGGCCCGACGTGCCGATCACGACCGCCACTCCGTGCTCGATCGCGGTCATCGTGTTGTCCATCACGGTCAGATACGACGTGTAGTCGATCAGCACATCCACGTCCGACAGCGCTTCCGCGACGTGCGACGTGACCTCGACGCCGACCGGCTCCCCGCCCAGCGCCACGCCGACGTCGGCTCCGGCCGCCGTTCGGGCGACGGCGCCCTGCAGCGCCAGATCGCCGGCATCGAGCACGGCGCGCACGAGCGCCGATCCCGTCCATCCGGTGGCGCCGGCGATGCAGATCCGAAGCATGCGCGCAGCGTACCGGCCGCCGCGACCTATGTGGTTACTCCCCGCCGCCGGCCTGCATCTGGATGTGCGCGGTCTCCCGCAGCGGCCGCTCCTCGAGCAGCCACGCCAGAAGCGCCGCAGCGATCGCGAACGGGATCACGCTCAGGTAGACGACATGCAGCGCGTCGGCGAAGGCGCCCACCACCGCCGTGTGCACGGCCGGCGGAAGCGCCGCGATCCGCTCCGGGCTCTGGCGGATCGTCGTCAGGTCGAGCCCGACTCCGATTCCGGCGTGGAGGCCGGCGGTCAGGTTGGCGGTCAGCCGATTGGCGAGGATCGCGCCGAACAACGCCACGCCGACCGCACCTCCCAGCGAGCGGAAGAACGCCACGGTCGAGGTCGCCACGCCCAGGTCGCGGTAGTCGACCGCGTTCTGGGCCGCGATCACCAGCACCTGCATCGTCAGCCCGATGCCGGCGCCCACGATCAGCATCCACACCCCCGCGACCGCCAGCGAGGTGCCCACGCCCATCGTCGAGAGCAACACGAACCCGGCCAGCGTGATCAGCGTGCCGGCGATCGGGAAGACACGGTAGCGGCCGGTGCGAGCCACCCGACGTCCCGAGCCAACTGCCGAGACGATCACCCCCACCATCAGGGGCACCAGCAGCAGCCCCGAGTTGGTCGCGCTTGCCCCGCTCACCACCTGCAGAAACAGGGGCAGGAAGACGATCGCGCCGAACATGCTGACGCCGATCACCAGTGACATCGCCGTGCAGACCGCGAACACACGGTTGTTGAACAGCCCAAGCGGCAGGATCGGCTCGGCCGCCCGCCGCTCCTGGCCGACCGTCAGCGCACCAAGCACCAGTGCGGCTGCTGTCAATCCCAGGATCTGGGGCGAGGCCCACGGGTACTGGGTGCCGCCCCATGATCCCGCCAGAAGCAGGGTCGAGACGGCCGCCACCAGCAGCCCCGCCCCCAGCCAGTCGACCGAGTGCTCGCGGCGCGCGAACGGCAGATCGAGCACGATCGACGTCACCACCAGCGCCAGGATCCCTATCGGGATGTTGATGTAGAAGATCCATCGCCATGAGAGGTGGTCTGTGAAGAACCCGCCCACCAGCGGCCCGATCACGCTCGCGAATCCGAACACGCCGCCCAGGTAGCCCTGGTAGCGGCCGCGCTCGCGAGGCGAGAGGATGTCGCCGATGATCGCCTGCGCGGACACCATCAGCCCGCCTGCGCCCAGCCCCTGCACGAACCGAAAGGCGATCAGCTCGATCATCGTCTGGCTCAGCCCGGCCAGCACCGATCCCACCAGGAAGATCGTGATCGCGATCTGGAACAACAGCTTGCGGCCGTACAGGTCGCCCAGCTTGCCGTAGAGCGGCGTGGACGCGGTCGAGGCCAGCAGGTAGGAGGTGACCACCCACGAGAGGTGGTTCAGCCCTCCCAGCGAGCCGACGATGGTGGGCAGCGCCGTGGCCACGATCGTCTGATCGAGCGCCGCAAGCAGCATGCCCAGCGCCAGCGCGCCGTAGATCACCATCACCTGGCGATGGGTGAGCCCGCTGTCGGTGCGCGCCGTCACGCACGCTCCGCGAAGTCGCCGGCGAACCGCTCGAGCAGCGCCGCGAAGCGGTCACGGTCGGCGGGCGACCACGACTCGACGGCGGCCGCGATCACCGCCCGGCGCTCACGGGAGAGCCGGCGATGCACGCTCAAGCCGGCCTCGGTCAGCGCCAGCAGCGCCGATCGGCCGTCCGTCGGGTGGTCCGCGCGCTCGACCAGTCCGCGCTCCAGCAGCGGCTTCACCTGCCGGCTGGTGGTCGAGACATCGACTCCCTGGAGGGCGGCCAGGTCGGACAGGCGCATCGGACCCTCGTTCGCCAACCGCACCAGCAGCCAGGATCCGGAGCGATCGATCTCCACGCCGGCGCGGGCCGCCACCGACTCGTGGAAGCGGGCAGCCGACGCAGGGCCGACAACCGCCCGCAGCGCGTCAGCGATGCGATCGGCGGTGGTGGCCTCGAGCGTCCTCATATGGTTGCATCGTACAACCACTTCTGAGTGGACGCGCAGGGTCTCTACTCGGGGTAGGGCTCGATTCCCTGGCGCTGCATCATCCGCGCCACGCTCGGCCGCTCGCTGAGCAGCCGGTAGTGCTGACCGAGGTTGGGCAGCGTCCAGGCCTTGCGAGGCAGGTTGCGGCCCCAGCGGGTCAGCATGTGCAGGTAGAGGTCGACGCCGGAGAACTCGCCCAGCACGTACTCCCGCCCAGCCAGTTGGGAGTCGATCCAGTGGAACATCGAGTCGAGCTGGCGGGCGGTGCCGCCCACCACCGCCTTGCAGGCGTCCGCGTCTTCCCCCACGTAGCGATCCGGGTAGAAGAACCACATGAAGGTGGACTGAACGGTGTTGGTGAGGTAGACGAGCCAGCGGAAGGCGTGCGACCGGGCATCGGTATGCGCCGGCGGCAGCAGCCCGCTCTCGGGGTGGCGATCGCCAAGGTGAAGGACGATCGCCGCCGCCTCGTACATCACCAGATCGCCCTCCACCATCGTCGGGACGCGCCCGTGCGGATTCAGCTCGAGGAAGCCCGCCGGCGACACCGCGCGGCCCTGCTCGCGCACCACCGGCACCGCCACGTACTCCAGGCCGACCTCCTCGATTGCGGCCTGCGCCGCCATCGCCGCCGACCCCGGCAGGTAGAAGAGCTCGATCATGGGCAGTAGTATCCCTCGCCCGCGAC
>JAWVDZ010000245.1:0-3044 GCA_033856955.1 Gaiellales bacterium | reverse complement strand
TCCCTGCCGCTCTGCCGATACACATGGTTGGAGGAGGCGGTTTCTTGGAACTTCCGATCTGGATCACCGTACTGATCAGTGGGTTCATAGGCAGCTGGATTGGCCGCGCGATCTCGTCCGCGCTGGTCCTGCCGCTGCTCCTTGGTGGCACGAACCCGGAGACGCTCGCGTCAAACTGGGTGCTGGTTGTCGCGCTGGGAGGACTGTTTCAGGCCGCGGTGACGGGCGCTGTTCTGCTCGGATTGCTGCCCGCGCTGTCCAGCGTGCGAGTCGGGTTTGGCACCGCGTTCCTTGCGACCCTGGTCGGCAACGTGATCACCGTGGCCGGCACGCTGCTGCTGCTTCGCGCCGCGGTTCAGTCCAGCCTGGCGGGGGGCGCCGGCGTCGGCATCCTGCCCGCCTTCGGCCTGTTCTCGCTTGGCCTGATGGCACTTGGCATCTTCGTCACCGCAACCATGATCGGCTCTGCGCAGGCCGGCGGCGGTAGCGGCCTCGACCTGTACGGCGGCCAGGGATACCTGGACGAGGTGCGCAGGGGACAGAACCCCTGAAGCTCTCCTAGCCCGACCGTGCCGCCGCCTCGGCGGCCAGCTCGTCGCGCAGCTCGGCCAGTGGCCGCGCGCCCAGGTCGCCCTGCCCGCGCCGGCGCACCGACACGGTGCCGGCCTCCGCCTCCCGATCGCCGACGACCAGGATGCAGGGAAGCCTGAGGTGCTCGTTCTCGGCGATCTTCTTGCCCACCGACTCGCTGCGCAGGTCGGCCTCGGCGCGCAGTCCCGCCCCGCGCAGGTCGGCCACGACCGACTCGGCGTAGCCGTTGTGGCGGTCGGCCACCGGCACCACGGCCACTTGGAGCGGCGCCAGCCACGTCGGGAAGGCGCCCGCGTAGTGCTCGATCAGGATGCCGATGAAGCGCTCGAAGGCGCCCATCAGCGCGCGGTGCACCATCGCCGGGCGGTGTTCGGCGTTGTCCTCGCCGGTGTAGCTGATGTCGAACCGCTCCGGCATCTGGAAGTCGAGCTGGATCGTGCCCATCTGCCACGAACGGCCGATCGAGTCGGTCATGTGCAGGTCGATCTTGGGGCCGTAGAAGGCGCCGTCGCCGGGATTCAGGTCGTACGCCACGCCGGCCCGGGCGAGCGCCCGCTCGAGCGCGCCCTCGGCCTCGTCCCACAGCTCGTCGCCGCCGATCCGCTTCTCGGGCCGGGTCGAGAGTTCGACCCGCATCTCGAGGTCGAAGGTCTCGTAGATCACGGTCGCCAGCTCGAGGCAGCCGATCACCTCGTCCTCGATCTGGTCGCGGGTGCAGAAGATGTGGGCGTCGTCCTGGGTGATGTGGCGCACCCGCAGCAGGCCGTGAAGCGTGCCGGAGGGCTCGTGCCGGTGCACCAGGCCCTGCTCGGTCAGCCGCAGCGGCAGGTCGCGGTAGCTGCGCCGCTGGTCGGCGTAGATGTCGATGTGGCCGGGGCAATTCATCGGCTTGAGGCCGAACTCGCCCGCCTCCACCTCGGTGAAGTACATGTTCTCGCGGTAGACCTCCCAGTGCCCCGACCGCTTCCACACGTCGACGTTGTAGATGATCGGCGTGCGCACCTCGAGGTAGCCGCGCTCGCCGTTCAGCTCCCGCCACAGCTTGGTCAGCTCGGTCCAGATCACCATTCCGCGGGGATGCCAGTAGGGTGATCCGGGCGAGTTGTCGGAGAAGTGGAACAGGTCGAGGTCGCGGCCCAGCCGGCGGTGGTCGCGCCGCTTGGCCTCCTCGATCCGTTCCAGGTGCGCGTCGAGATCCTTCTGCGTGAAGAACGCCGTGCCGTAGATGCGGGTCAGCATCGTGTTGTCGGAGTTGCCGCGCCAGTAGGCGCCGGCGGTCGAGAGCAGCCGGAAGGCCTTGATCGGCTTGGTCGTCTGGAGATGCGGGCCGCGGCAGAGGTCCTCGAACCCGTCCTGGGTGTAGAGGCTGATCTCGCCGTCGGGCAGATCGCGCGCCAGCTCCAGCTTGTAGGGCTGCTGCTCCTGTTCGAAGCGAGCCAGGATCTCGGCCTTGTCGACGCCGTCCTGGCGCTGGAACGGATGCTCGCTGGAGAGGATGCGGCGCATCTCCTGTTCGATCCGCTCCAGATCGTCGGACGAGATCGGCTGCGAGAACTCGAAGTCGTAGTAGAAGCCGTCCGCGATCGCCGGGCCGATTGCGACCTTGGTGTCGGGCCACAGGTGCAGCACGGCCTCGGCCATCACGTGCGCGGTCGAGTGGCGCAGCACGGCCAGCGCCTCGGGATCGCGGTCGGTGAGGATGCGAACGTGTTCGCCGTCGGAGAGCGGCAGTCGCACGTCGCGTACCTCGTCGCCGACGCCCACCGCGACGGCGGCCTGGGCCAGCCGCGGACCGATCGCGGCGGCAGCCTCGAGCCCGCTGGCACCGTCGGCCAGCTCGAGCGGTGTGCCGTCGGGAAGCTCCACTCTCATGGCAGGGCAGCATACCGAGCGGTCGCTGTTAGTCTGGGCGCATGCTGGCGGTCGCGATCGTGCTGGCGGTGCTGCTGGCGCTGGCGCTGGCCGCCTTGGCGCGCCGCGAACGCGAACGGCGGCGCACGCTGGCCACGCTCGGCGGAGGGCCCGACCTGGCCGCCGCCGCCCGCGGCGCGATGGCCGGGCG
Source organism: Gaiellales bacterium (assembly GCA_033856955.1). GTDB lineage: Bacteria > Actinomycetota > Thermoleophilia > Gaiellales > JAICJC01 > JAICYJ01. Next base: position 391 of record JAWVDZ010000245.1, on the reverse strand, counting down.
CATCGACCGCGTCCAGCTGGACGCGGCGCTGGCGCTGCGCGACGCGATCATGGAGGCCTCCCCCACGCCGGTGCTGCTGTTCGACAGCTCCGCTCACCTGGTGCGCGTGAACAGCGCCGCCCGCGAGGCGATCCCCGACCTCGAGATCGGGGCCACGCTGGCGTTGCAGCGGGTGGCAACGGCCGTGCACGAGGCGCTGGCCGGCCGGCAGGCGCGGCCGTTCGAGGTGACGGTGTACGAGCCGGAGCGACGCCGATTTCACGCCCACCTGCGTGTCTACCGCGACCGCAACGCGCGTGCGTGTGCGGTGGTGCTGGCCGACGAGAGCGCCGAGGCCGACTACCGCGATGCGAGGAGGCTGTTCTCGGCCGGCGTCTCGCACGAGCTGCGA
>JAWVDZ010000244.1:0-3974 GCA_033856955.1 Gaiellales bacterium | reverse complement strand
GTACGGCTACACGACCAACAGCCTGACCAGCTGCAACCAAGTGTTCTACAGCTAGCTCATCCGCGAACCAGTCCGGCCCTCCGTCGTGGCCGTAGGTCAGACATGACCTGCGCTCGACGGAGGGCCGTCGGCCGTTTGCCGGCTCGAACGTCTACCTGACGGCGTCGCGTCGCTTGCATCCCGACCAGCGATACAGGATCATCGTTCCCCCCTAGCGACCGACAGGAGGACGAAGATGCCCAGGGCCAAGGTGAAGTTCAGCGGTGGGTCACCCCAATCCGACCTCTGGCCGTCGGATCCTGAGGGCGCGGTGCGGGAGATCGCGATTGCCAATCAGGCAACCTACATCGAGGGATCGCTGGTCTTTTCGACCGGCGGTGGGACGGGAACGGCGGAGGCGTTGTTCGAGACGGTCGAGCCTGAGGAGGAGAGCAAGGCTTCGCGGCTGCACCGGCTCGGCGCCCAGCTCGACGCATCCGAGGTTCATCTGTACGTCGGCCCAGACGACTGGAAACTCCGCCAATAGTGACTCTCAAGCCGGGAGCACGAGCAGCTCCTCGGCCTCCTGCACGTAGCGACGTGCGCCAAGCGCGCGGAACGTCGAGAGCGAGGGAGCCAGTTCCGCCTCGACCTGGTCGCGAAGCTGCTGTGCGGACGCTGACCGAGCGGCTCCGAGCCGGGCGATCGCCTCGTCCGGCAGCGATCCCATGGCGGCATAGATCTCGGCCGCGTGGGTGAACTCGCCCGACGCCACGGCCAAGCCGGCTTCAAGCCAGCGGCTCGCCGGGCGGACGGAGGCGGCGGCGTCGACCAGCTGCCGCGACCGGCCGATGTCGTCCAGGGCGAAGGCGAAATCGGCCACCCAGTACGAGGTCGGGCAGCGCGCCGGCCAGATCTGCAGCAACCGGTCGGCCAGTGCCGCCGCCTCGCCCGGTCGCCCGGTCGACGCCAGGATGCGCGCCTGCAGTGCCAGCGCGGGCACTAGCAGCTCGGGGTACCCGGCGTGCTCCCCCAGCTCGAGCGCGCGCGCCGAATCCTCCTCCGCAGAGACCTCGTCGCGGGCGAACCGGATCCGGCTCCGCACAAGCCTCGCATCCTGCTCGAACGCCGTCGCGGATCCTGCCCCGACCTCGGCCACGATCTCGTCCGACAGCGCAACCGCCTCATCCCAGCGGCCCTGCCAGTAGCACTCATACATCCGCTCGACCTCGAACCAGCGAATCCGGTCAGCGTCCCCAAACCGGGCCGCCGCTTCGCGCCCCTGCTGATACAGCTCGGATGCACGCAACAGCTCCCCCGCCTCGACCAGTGCATTGCCCAGGTTGGCGTACGCGCGGACGCTCTCAAGGGAGTTGTCGGTGACGGCAATGGAGACGCTCTCCTCGAGGTCGGCGATGCCCCGCGGATCGCCGATCCGGGCACGCGCCAAGCCGACGCTGGCCAGGGCGTGGCCGCGAAGGTCCGCGATCCGCAGCTGATCGACCATGTCCAGTGCCTGCAGGCCGACCTCGATCGCCTCATCGTTGTGGTCGCGGATCATGTTGAAGCGGGCGAGGCTGCACATCACGTACGCCTTCGAGTACGACGCAGGCGCGTGGGCAAGCAGATCCGCCGCCTTCTCCAGGTGGTCGAACGTCCCCGGATGACCGCGCATCCACAGAAGCTCGCCGAGCAGCACCATCGCCTCGGCGGCCCTTTCCAGCTGTCCGTCGTCGAGGAACAGGTCGCGCGCCTGCTCGAGCAACTCGTCGCCGCCGCCATCGGCGTGCAAGCGAGCGTTGCCCAACTGGAAGACGAGGTCGGCCCGGCCCTCCGCCTCGGCCGGCCAGAGACCGAGAGCCTCGGTGTAGAACTCCGTCGCCTTGGCGAAGGCGTTCAGCGCCAGCGAGCGGTCGCCCGCGTCGCGCAGCGCGATCCGCGCCCGCCGCGTGAGCGCGTCCCGCTCGGACTCTGACGGAGAGTGGCGAAGAGCCTTCAGGTAGTGATGGGCGAGCATCTCAGCCCGGTCCTCGCTGCGCTCGGGAGACAACGACTCCAGCCAGTCGGCCGCGCGACGGTGCTTCTCCGAGCGCAGCGAGCGGGGAAGCTGCTCGTACGCAACATCTCGGATGATCACGTGCGAGAACGAGTACTGCGGCTCGCTGCGAACGACGGAGTCGCGCTCACGGCGGACGAACTGCTTGCGCTCGAGCTCGTGCAGGTGGTGTTCCACCGACCAGCGCTGATGCGTGCCGATCGCCTCGACCGCCCCCAGCCAGAACGCCTTGCCGACGACAGCCGCATCGCGAATCAGCATCTTCTCGTCCGGCGGCAGCGCATCGAGCCGGGACGCCACGATGGCGTGAATCGAGTCCGGCAGCGGAAGCGTCTCCCCCGCGAGCTCCAATCCCGCGCCGGCCTGGCGCAGGACGCCCCGATCGAGCAGCAGCCGCACGTACTCCTCCGCGTAGAGCGGGTTGCCACCGGCACTGGCCAGCAGGGCGGCGCGGAGCTTGGCCGGCAGATCTCCTGTCTCCAGCAGCTCAGCCACAAGCCGGGCCGTCTCTTCGTCCGACAGCGGCTCGATCACCACCGTCCGGCCGTTCGCTCCCCCACCCCAGCCCGGCTTTCGCTCGAACAGCTCGGGCCGGCAGGTGGCGACCACGAGCAACGGCCCGTCGAACCGTTCGTCCAGGTACTCCGACACGAACTCGAGCATCGCGTCGTCCGCCCAGTGCATGTCCTCGAACACCACGATCAGCGGGCTTCGCGCCGCGATCGCCTCGAGGAACCGGCGCCAGGCCGTGAATGCCTCGATGCGATTGTCTCCTCTCAGCTCACGCGCCTGCGCCAGACCGGCGAGCGGGGCGAGGTGTGACTCGATCCACCGCGCCTCGTTGGCGTCCGTGACAACGTCCTCGATCGCTATCCGAAGCTTCTCCTCGACCGTGGCACGATCGTCGGTGGCCAGGATTCCAGCATGGCCCTTGACGATCTCGGCCAGCGCCCAGAACGTCACCCCATCGCCGTAGGGCAACGAGCGGCCCTGGCGCCAGAAGATCATCTCCGGCCGCCGGTCGATCAGCTGGAACAGCTCCCAGACCAGGCGTGACTTGCCGATCCCGGGTGGGCCGGCGAGCGTCGCCATCCGCGGCTTGCGACTGGCATGCGCCTGCTCGAGCATGCCGGTCAGCACATCGACCTCGCGAGCTCGCCCGATCAGGGCACGCCGATGTCTCCGCTCATCGGTGCCAACCCGACCTCGTGGAGCGACCACCGCCCACGCCCGTACCGGCTCGACCTTGCCCTTCGCGTGCAGGGGAGGAACCGACCGGAAGCTGATCTGAAAACGCGTCGTTCGATACGTCCGCTCGTCGACCAGGATGCCACCCGCCGGCGCACCGGATTGCAGACGCGACGCCGTGTTGACCACGTCCCCGTGGGCCATCGCATCGCCCTCCCCGGGGCGGGCGCTGACCGAGACGACGGCGTCACCGGTGGCGATGCCGATCCGCAGACGCAGGCCGGGTGAGCGGTCGTCGGTCCGGAGGCCGGTGACCGCCTCGAGTACGGCGCAGGCCGCGCGAACCGCCCGCTCGGCGTCGTCCTCGTGCGCGGTGGGCGCGCCGAACAGTGCCATGACGGCGTCGCCGATGAACTTCTCGACCGTCCCGCCGTACCGCTCCAGCAACTCTCGCACCCGAGCGTAGTAGGGGCCGAGGACACCGCGGATCTCCTCCGGGTCGAGCGTCTCGGCCAGGCTCGTGAAGCCGACCACGTCGACGAACACCGCGGTCACGATCTTTCGCTCGAGGGAGACCCCGCCGGCCCGCTTCAGCTCCGCACCGCAGGCGGTGCAGAAGGCGACGTCGGGCTGCAGCGGGCCTGCGCCGCACGACCGACACGTCGGGCCGAGCGCAGAACCGCAGCGCCCGCAATATGCGGCGTTGCCTGCGTTGAGAAAGCCGCAATCCCGGCACTTGGCGCCCGTGGCG
>JAWVDZ010000243.1:0-3353 GCA_033856955.1 Gaiellales bacterium | reverse complement strand
GGGGTCGTGCGAGCGGTGGCGGAGGGGTCAGACCTCGATCACGACTGGCACGACCATCGGTCGCTTGCCGGTCATCTTATGCACCAGCGGCGCGAGCGCGTCGTGCAGCTCCTGCTGGAGCAGGTTGACCTCGGTCATGCGGTTCGCCAGGCAGCGCTCGAGCACCTCGTCGACGGCGTCCCGGGCCGCCTCCAGAAGCTCCACACCCTCGTCATCCCGCGGCTCGAAGCCGCGCGCGAGCCCCTCCGGGTCGACCCCCACCGCGGCCCCGCCGGCCGCGATCGTCGCCACCACGATCAGGATGCCGTCGGTCGCCAGCCGGCGGCGATCGCGAAGCACCTCGTCGCGCAGCTCGCCCACCGAGTAGCCGTCGACCAGCGTCATGCCGGTCTCGATCTGGCCGGTCACGAACAGCCCCTCGCCGGTCAGCTCCAGCACCGTGCCGTTGTCGGCGATTCGCACCGCGTGCGGCTCCACGCCGGTCTCCTCGGCGATCCGGGCATGCGCGCGCAGCATCCGGTACTCGCCGTGCACGGGCACGAAGTTGCGCGGCCGCACCATCTCGAGCATCTCGCGCAGCTCGTCCGCCGAGCCGTGGCCCGAGACGTGCACGTAGGCGTTGTTCTCGGTCAGCACGGTGGCGCCCATGCGGCTGAGCCGGTTCACCGTCTCCCCCACGTTGACCTCGTTGCCGGGCACCGCCTTTGAGGACATCACCACCGTGTCGGTGGGATGCACGTGCAGCGCGGGATGGTCGCCGTGGGCCATCCGCGTCAGCGCCGAGCGCGGCTCGCCCTGGCTGCCGGTGCAGATCACGACCACCTTGTGCGGCAGGATCGAGTCGAGCAGCTTCGGCTTCACCAGCACGTCGTCGTCCACGTTGGCATAGCCGAGGTTGCGCGAGATGTTGAGGTTTCGCACCATCGAGCGGCCGATTACGCACACCTGGCGGCCGTTTGCGGTGGCGGCATCGATCACCTGCTGGAGGCGGTGGATCTGCGAGGCGAACGAGGTCACGATCACGCGTCCCGGCGCCCTGGCGATGATCTCGCGCAGCGAGGGGCCGACCGTCACCTCCGACGGCGTCCGGCCGGCGTTCTCGGCGTTGGTGGAGTCGGACATCAGCAGTGCGACGCCGGCGTCGCCCAGTGCCCGCAGCCGCGCCACGTCGACGGCTCGCCCGTCCACCGGGGTCATGTCGAGCTTGAAGTCGCCGGTGTGGACGATCGGCCCGTGCGGCGTGTGCAGCACCACCGCGACGGCGTCCGGAATGGAGTGCGCGACGCGGACGAACTCGGACTCGAACGGGCCTACCTGCGTGCGGGAGCCGTCCGGTGCCACCTCCACCAGCTCGGTGTCCGCGCCCAGGCCGTGCTCGTCCAGCTTCGACTTGATCAGCCCCAGCGTCAGCCGTGTGCCGTACACCGGCGCACCGGTGCCGATCTCGCGCAGCAGGTAGGGCAGCGCGCCGACGTGATCCTCGTGCCCGTGGGTGAGGATGATGCCGCGCAGCTTCTCGGCGCGGTCGGCGACGTAGGTGAAGTCGGGAAGCACCAGGTCGATGCCGTGCATCTCGGCCTTGGGGAAGGTCAGCCCGGCGTCGATCAGGATCAGCTCGCCGTCCAGCTCGAACACGGTCATGTTCTTGCCCACCTCGCCGAGCCCGCCCAGCGGGACGATCCGCACCGTGTCTCGCATCGTCACGCCGTGGCCGTCAGCATGCCGGAGGCCGCGAGCGCCGCCTGGACGGTCGCGACCTCGGCGTCGTCGGCCTCCACCAGCGGCAGCCGCAGTCCGCCCACGTCATGTCCGAGCAGGTTCAGCGCGGCCTTCAGCGGGATCGGGTTGGTGGTCACCGAGAGCGCGTCGTAGAGCGGGCGCAGGTCCTCCTCGATCCGCTCGGCGCGTTCCAGCTCGCCACTCCGCAGGAGCGAGATCATCTCGCGGATGCGGCGCCCGGCAAGGTGCGATGCGACGCAGATGCCGCCCGCGCCGCCCAGCCGCGTGAACGGCAGCACCAGGTCGTCGTTGCCTGCGTAGAGGTCGAGCGCGCCGTGCTCGACGATCCGCCGGGCCTGCTCGAGGTCGCTGGTGGCCTGCTTGACGGCGGTCACGTTCTCGATCCGGGCCAGCCGTTCCAGCAGCTCCGGCTCGAGGTTCAGGACGACGCGCTGGGGGATGTTGTAGACGATCACCGGCCGGCCCTCGGCGGCATCGGCGATCGCCTTGAAGTGGGCGACGATGCCGGCTGGCGGCGGCTTGTTGTAGTACGGCGTGACGACCAGGAAGCCGTCCACGCCAGACGCCACCGCTGAGCGCGTCAGCGCAACCGAGTGGTGAGTGTCGTAGCTGCCCGTGTTCGCGATCACCGTCGCCCCGGCTCCGACCTCGGACACGACGGTGTCGAACAGGTCGAGCTTCTCACGGTCGTTGACCGTCGGGCCCTCACCGGTCGTGCCGCAGACGACGATACCGTCCGAGCCGGTGTCGATCAGGTGTCGTGCCATCCGCCGCGCCGACTCGTGGTTGACGGAGCCGTCGCCGGCGAACGGGGTCACCATCGCGGTCAGGAGCTCTCCGAGAGCGGGGCGGTTCATCGAGACGATTCTACTCGCCAATCATCTAAAGTCCTCCGGTCATGGCCGGAGCAGTCGAACAGATCTTCCTCGCCGATCCCGAATCTCCCACCTACAGCGTCGACTCGGTGCTGGCGATCACGGGCCGCGGTCTGGACGGCGATCGCTACCTCGCCGCCGAGGACACCTGGGCGGCCAGAGGCTGCGCGATCTCGCTGATCGAGGCGGAGCAGATCCAGGCCATCCGCGAGGAGCACGGCATCGACCTCGGCGACGGCCGCTCCCGCCGGCAGGTGGTGACCCGCGGGGTGAACCTGAACGACCTGGTGGGGCAGGAGTTCAGCGTCGGCGAGGCCCGCTGCCGCGGCGTCGAGCTGTGCGAGCCCTGCATGCATCTGACCAGGCTTCTCGGCGAGCCGAACCTGATCAAGGCGGCCGTCCATCGCGCCGGCCTGCGCGCCGACATCCTGGCCGGCGGACAGATCGCGGTCGGCGACAGCGTCGTTTAGCTCTTAAAGTAGGGCCTCCAGCCCCACGGTGAGGCCCGGCGGCAGGTCGCGGATGCGCCGCGCCGCCAGCAGCACGCCGGGCACGAAGGCAGACCGCGACGACGTGTCGTGGCGGATCGTGAGCGTCTCCCCCGGCCCGCCCAGGATCACCTCCTGATGCGCGACCAGGCCGGGCAGCCGCACGCTGTGGATGGGCACGTCGCCGCCCATCCGCTCCGCCGTCAGGCGAGCGGTGCCCGAGGGCGCGTCGCGCTTCGTCGCCGCATGC
>JAWVDZ010000242.1:0-4333 GCA_033856955.1 Gaiellales bacterium | reverse complement strand
CGTGCCCCGCCTGTGCGAACGAGTGAAACAGCGTCTCAACGTCGGGCTGGAGCGGGTTGCCCCAGTCGAAGACGCCGTGGTGGTGGGGGTAGAGGCCGGTCGCGATCGAGGTCATCGCGGGAGCCGTCCAGGCCGCGGCCGTGATCACCTCGTCGAAGCGGACGCTCTCGGCGGCGAAGCCGTCGATGGTGGCGGTGTTGACGAAGCGCGCTCCGTAGCAGCCGAGATGGTCGGGCCGCAGCGCGTCCGAGATGTAGACGATCGCGTTCACAGGATCCAGCGGTAGACCTCGAACACCTCGGCCAGCGCGCGGCCGCTCTCGATGCCGTGGGTGCGGGCCAGGTTCCGGATGTACTCCTCGTTCGCGTAGTTGCGGTGCTGCTGGCTGGCGTAATGGCGGAGCGCCGCCACCTTCGCGTCCAGGTGGTGGGGCTCCAGCGAGACATAGGCGTCGCGCCGGAACGAGAAGCAGTTCCAGGGGATCTCATAGCCCAGCAGCGTGGTTCGCTTGAAGGCCCGCATGCCCTCGCGGGCGATCGTCTCGTGATCCTGGTGGATGTCGCCCAGTGACGGCATCAGCACAAGGTCGGGCGAGAGGTCGCCGCTCAGCGTGACCAGGATCTCGAGGATCTCTTGGCGGACGGTCGGGAACGTGCGCACCTCGAAGTCGTGCAGGGTCACCTGCTCCGGCGGGATGCCGAGCGCGGAGGTGGCGGCCCGCGCCTCGTGCACCAGCGTGTCCTCGGCAAACCCGGGCGGCAGCGAGCGAGACGCGGACGAGAAGGCGTGGTAGTGCACCTCGGCTCCCGCCTCGACCAGCCGCGCGATGGTGCCGCCGCAGCCGAACTCGCCGTCGTCGGTGTGGGGCGCGAGCACGAGCGCGCGCCGCCCGGCCGCGATCACGCGGTTGCCTCGAGGGCGGTTCGGGGGGAGAGTGCCAGGGTTGCGATCAAAGCGGTCAGGATCCACGTTGCGGGATCCTCGAAGTACGCATTGTAAAAGAGCGAGCTGGTCAGCAGCGCCGCCATCGCGGCCAGCATCACGAGCCGCTGCCAGCGCTCGTCGCCGCGGCCGCGAAGCGCCGTCCACGTGATCGAGGCCAGCAGGGCCAGGTAGGCCAGCAGGCCGAGCGGGCCGAGCTCGGCGATGATCGTCACCGGGGTCGTGTGCGAGGCCGCCGATGCGACCCGGCCGGGATGGGCGGTGCCGGCCAGCGCCGCGCGCGAGAAGCCGCCGATTCCGGCCCCGTCCAGCGGGTGATGGCGGATCACTCGCCAGCCGTCGGAGATCAGCGTCGAGCGGTCGCTGGTGACGTTCTTGGTCGAGTTGCCGTGCACCGCCACCGCCAGCCCGGCCAGGCCGACCACGAGACAGACCGCCGCCAGGCCGATCACGATCTTGCGTGGCCAGATCGAGGCGCCCAGCACAACCGCACCGGCGGCCAGCGCCAGCAGACTCGACTGCGAGTAAGCCAGGTACTGGCCGGCGAACAGCACCGCCAGCACCACGATGGCAAGCGGCGAGATCCGGCGGGCGATCGCCACTCCGGCCACCAGGATGATCGTCACCGCCATGAAGCGGCCGTAGATGCTGGCGTCGTAGAACAGCGAGTTGACGCGGAAGAACGCCGCATACTCATTGCCGACGATGATCTTCGGGTTCCAGAACACGTCCCTGGTGGAGAACTGCCAGAACGCCACCGCGGCGAACACCAGTCCCAGCAGCACCTGCACGCCAAGCGCAAGCCGCAGGTCGCGCAGCGAGGGCCGCAGAGCCGCCACGCGGGCGAGCAGGAACCCGAACGGCAGGTAGAAGAACAGCAGCTGCACGGCTCCCTGGCGCTGGTCGGCGCTCCAGGTGAGGGACAGCGCGCTCCACCCGATCAGGGCCGCGGCCGCCCAGCCGATCGCGCCCAGGTGGGGCGGCCGTTCGTCGCCGACCAGCAGCTCGAAGGCGCTGACCACGGCCAGCACCGCGATCACCGCGTACATCGGCACGAGCAGGTTCGCCTGCTCGCCGCCGGCGTGAAGCGGGATGCGGGCCGGGGCGGCCGCCACCACCGCCAGCAGCACGAGCGTCGGCCACCGGCGAGCGATCACCGCCGCGGCCGCCAGCGCCAGCACGGCCACGATCAACCCGGCGGCGGCCACCGCCGGCCGCGAGCTGGCGTCGACGCGGATGGTTGCGATCGGCCTGTGGAGCAGGTCGGCCGCCATCACGATCACTCCGATCGCCCACGCCGCGAAGCCGGCGGTGCGCAGTCGGCGGTCGGACGTCGCCAGCAGCGGAGCCAGCCCGGCGGCGGCCAGAATCGCACCAACCTGTGAGCCGGTCACGGCACCGTCACCCGGAACGAGGGGGGATCCGGCGTGCGGTTGCCGGCGGCGTCCACGGCGACCATCTCGACGCGATAGTGCCCGGATGGCAGGCGGGCGAGCACGAGGTGGGCGGGATTTCGCACGGCCGGCTTCTCGAGCACCACCCGCGTGCCCTGCAGCACCACCATCACCGCTCGCACGTTGGACGCGCCTCGCGTGTAGGACACGGAGATCACGGGTCCCCGGGTGACGCGGCCGATCTCCATTCCGGCCGGGTGAGTGTCGACGATGATCGGATCGGGGATGGTGACGTCGCGGTCGTCGGAGGCGAGCGTCACGCGCAACCGGTACTTGCCATCGGGGACAACATCGCCGTCGTCCGCCCGCCCGTCCCAGACGACGTTCAGGTCACCCTTGGGGTGCGAAGCCTCGGGAACCAGCCGCCGCACCACAGAGCCACCGGCGTCCACGATCGCGAGCGAGAGCCGTTGCGGGCTGCGCAGACGGAAGCTGATAGTGGCCTTGTCATGGCATCCGGGGTCGGCGCAGCCGGGCGAGATCGCCTGGCGGACGTGGGGCCGCGCGATCGGCGACTTGCGCAGCTTCAGCTGTTCGGTGCGAAGAAACGCCGCCGTGCAGGCGGCGATGAGGACGAGCAGCAGCGCGGTCGCGGCGCGGGAGTGGCTCACGGAGCGCCGATTGTAGGCGCGCCGCGAGCCACCCGGTCGCGATTACTGAGCTTGCGCCTCCGGCATCAGCTCGGGGCCGAAGCGGTTGCCTTTGGCGGCGTAGACGCCGGCCACGACGAGGATGACCAGGGCCCCGACGACGTAGGCGATCGCCGGCGCGTCCAGCGTCTTCAGACCGGATGCCGCGAGCACCAGCGCGATGATGCCGCGCAGGATCCGATCGGGGGCGCGGGCGGTGAAGTGCGAGCCGATCAGGATGCCGGGGATCGAGCCGATCAGGATCGAGCCGACGACGCTGAAGTTGGGGCTGCCCCAGACCAGGGTCGCCAGTCCGGCGGCCACCGTCACCAGCATCGCGTGGAACAGGTCGGTGCCCACCACACGCCGAGCGGCGAGCGGGAACAGGGTGACCAGCGCCATGCCGAAGAACACGCCTGAGCCGACCGAGGTCAGGCCGAGGATGTAGCCGAACACGACGCCGATGCTGAGCGCCAGGATCTTGTGGTGCCGCTCGAGCGGGCCGTCGGTGGGCAGCTTGGCGGAGTCCCACAGGCCGGGGATGCTGACGAACGTGCGCAGGGCGACGGTGATGCCGACCAGCACCAGGATGCCGCCGATCAGGTTCAGCAGCACGTCGTCGACGTTGAAGCCGATGCGGGGAAAGATCTCGTAGAGCGTGAACACGCCGAGGATCGCGGCGGGGACGCTGCCTGCGCCCATCCACAGCCCCAGCTCCTTGTTGACGTTCTCGAGCTGGTGGTGGCGGGCGGCGCCGAACATCTTGGTAATCGCGGCGTAGATCAGGTCGCTGCCGACAGCGGTTGTCGGCGGGATGCCGAACACCGTGATCAGGATCGGGGTCATCAGCGATCCGGCTCCCATGCCGGTGAGGCCGACCAGAAGCCCCACCGCGAGGCCGGCTGCGATCATTCCGGTGTTGATGTCCATTCCACTCCCCTGCCCGAAAGGTTTGGTGTTTCCCTAGAAGTCCTACAAGTCTAAGTGGTTTAGTGGGGAATGCAAGTCCAAGCGTGAAAATCCTGCTTCCAGTTTCCCCGCCACGCTGCAGTTATTCGCTACCCAGCCTGGCAACTCGGAGATGACCCGAGTGGCGGCGACGCGGGGATTGCGCGCCCGGCGCGCCGGCCGGCAAGCTGCGCTGCGCGTAGCCGCCGCTACTGCTGGCGGTAAGCCTCGATCAGCACCTGCGCCACCTCGGGCCGCGTGAACTCGACCGGCGGTACCTCGCCGTTTCCGAGCATCTCGCGCACCTTCGTCCCGGACAGGAAGACGTGATGGTCGGAAGGGTGCGGGCAGGTCTTGTTC
>JAWVDZ010000241.1:0-6636 GCA_033856955.1 Gaiellales bacterium | reverse complement strand
GCTGATCGCGGGGCGGATCTGGCGCGAGGCCGCGCGGATGCCGATGCGCGAGGCGATCGCGTCGGCCGCTCCACGCGCCTCCCGCGCCATCCGCGCGGCCGGTCTCTCGCTGGCCGCCAGTTTCGCGCTGGTGGCGCTGATTCCGGTGCGGCCGATGCGGGAGCTGGCGGCTGTGATGGCGATCGGCATCCTGCTCGAGACGTTCCTGGTGCGATCGCTGCTCGCGCCCGCGCTGCTCGCGCTGCTGGGCAGGGCGGCCGGGTGGCCGGGCCGGCCCGGGTGGGTGTCGCAGGACGGTGCGCCGGGTATGTCGGATGGGTCAATCTGAGGGCAACGAACGCTTGACGAAAGGGGAGAGATGTCCGAGCAGGTGAAAGACGTGATGACCAGTGACCCGATCACGGTCGAGGCCGGCGACTCGGTGGTCGTGGCCGCGCGGCGGATGAAGGAGGCTGCGGTCGGCTCGATGATCGTGATGGATGGCGAGCGGATCCACGGCATCGTGACCGACCGCGACATCGCGATGCGCGTGGTCGCCGAAGGAAGTGACCCCGCCCAGACACGCGTGCAGGAGATCACCAGCGACAACCCGGTCACGCTGGAGCCCGGCAGCAGCGTTGACGACGCGATCAAGGTGATGAGCGACCGTGCCATCCGGCGGTTGCCGGTGGTCGAGGACGGCCGCCCGGTGGGCATCGTCTCGCTGGGCGACCTCGCGATCGATCGCGATCCGAAGTCCGCGCTGGGCGAGATCAGCGCCGCGGCGCCTGATCGCTGACAGCCAAAAACCGGCGCCCCGCCGGGTCGGCGGGGCGCCGGGGTCGTCGTCCGTCAGGCCGGGGCGTCCACCGTGCCGCGCCACGCGCCGGTGGCGACTCCCGCCTCGACCAGCTCCTTGAAGCGGCGCAGATCCTGCTGCACCTGGATGCTGTCGATGCCGAGCAGGCTGCCGGCCTGCTCGCGCAGCCCGTCCGGCTCGTAGCCGATCTGCACGGTCACACGACAGCGGTTCTCGTCCAGGCGATGGAAGGTGACGACGCCGCTGGGGCCGCCGTCATGGCTCTTCCATGCCACCCGCTCGTCCGGCAGCTGCTCGGTCACCTCCGCCGTCCAGGTGCGCTTGACGCCGCCGATGCTGGCCGTCCAGCGCAAGTGGGTGTCGTCCAGCTGCTGGACCTCGTCGATCGAGCTCATGAAGCTGGGGAAGTCCTCGAACTGCGTCCACTGGTCGTACGCGGCCCGCACCGGGACGTCGACGTCAACAGCCGAAACGATGCCCTTACCCGATGAGCTCGCCCCGACCACGGTGGTCGTCCCGCCGCGCAGCCGCAGAGCGGCGGCACCGCCGGCCGCGACCGCGCCGGCGCCCAACAGCCACGGCCAGCGGCGGTGGCGCGGCTTGGCACTGCGCTGTGCGATGTCACCCGCAGCCTCGGCGATCACGCCCAGGTGGTGCGCGGTGCGGTCGCTGAGAACCACGTGCCGGAAGCCGTGGCGCTTCAGGTCATCGCTGACCGCGCTGGCGCTGTCGGCGGCCTTGAGTGCAGATCGGCGGGCGTGGCGATCATTCGCCAGCCGCTCACCGATCTGGTAGATGTCCTGTGCGCGTTTTTGCGTCTTCATGCTGTGCCCCCAGGCGTTGAAGTAGGGAAGTTTGGCGGGGATGGCCGTCGTGCATCGAGCTGACGGGAAGGTGGCCATCCCCGCCCGTGACCACACGCGCCACGCGGGCGCGTCCACCCGTCACCTACCCGCTGGCCGACAAGCGCAAACGGCGTCCGCACCGGTTTCGCCACTCGCCGGCGTGGGCAATACATGGAACATCCGAACCAACCCGCTAAGGGAGGCACCATGGGCGACAAGACGGATGAACTGAAGGGCACGGTCAAGGAAGAGGCCGGCCGCATGACCGACGACCGCGACCTCGAGGCCGAGGGCAAGCGCGACAAGGCCAAGGCCGACATCAAGCGCGGCGTTGACGACGCCGCCGATTCGGTCAAGAGCGGCGTGGACAGGGTCACCCCGTAACAGCGCCGGGAGAGAGGTCTGGCCTTCGGGTCAGACCTCGATCTCGGCGGTGGCCACGTCGCCCGCCTCGGGAGGGCCGTTGATGCGCTCCGCCCGCTCCTCGAGCAGCTCGCTGGCCACGGCCTGGATGGTGCCCGCGATCGGGATCGCCAGCAGAGCGCCGATCAGCCCAAGCACCGCACCGCCGCACAGCACCGCGATCAGCACGGTCAGCGACGGGATCTGCACGGTGCGGCCGTAGATCAGCGGCTGGAGGATGTGGTTCTCGACCTGCTGGTAGATCATCACGATCGCGAACATGATGATCCCGGCCCGCACGTCGACGAAGACGAAGGCAGCCGCGATCACGACCACGGAGCCGATCGTTGCGCCCACCAGCGGGATGAGATCGAACACCGCCATGAACACGCCCAGCGCCAGCGAGTAGGGGACGTCGAGCAGGTAGAGCGAGACGGTCGTCACCGCTCCGCAGATCAGCGAGATGACGAGGTTTCCCGCCACATAGCCGCCGATGTTCCGGTTCATGTGCCTGGCCGCGGCGACCACCCGCGGCCGGTATTTTGGCGATATCTGGTTCAGCGCCACCTCAGACAGGGCAGGCAGCTCATAGAGCAGGAAGAGGGTCAGGAAGAAGACGGTCGAGACGGCGACCGCGCCGCCCAGCACCGTGCCGGCCGCGCCGAAGATGATGTTGGGGAGCGCGTCCAGGTGCTGCTTGGCGTGGTTCGCGAGGTGGAACTTGTTGTCCAGCCGCTTGAGCGTGCTGTTGTGGCGGGCGTCCGAGATCGCCGTCGGCAGCCCGGTCGAGAGCTGGTCGACCTGGGTCACGAACGGGGCGACGAACGCCGTCACCACCGCCAGGAAGCCGATCACAAAGCCGCAGAAGACGACCGTTGCGGCGGGCCGGCGGCCGATCCGCGGCTCCAGCCGCACCACCAGCGGATTGAGAGCGATGGCCAGAAACGCGGCTGCCAGCGTCCACACGATCACGTCGCGCATCTGCGTCAAGAGGTTCGTGAGCAGGGCCAGCGCGAGCAGCCCCGCCACGATCTTGATCACCGCAAAGCCGCTGATGTCGATCATGATGCGGGGACGCCGGGGCGTCTCCTGGTCGCCCGGATCAGGCTCGGGCAGGTCGGCCTGTTCGCCGGGTGGATCCGCGATCTCGGTCACGTCTTGATCGGGCACGGTCCGCTCCAGGTTGTGCGCATATCCGCGTGGTCTGTTCCTGTTGCAGTCACCGTAGCGCCTCGAATGCCCGCGGCGGGCGTCGCCGAAACGCCGCTCTCGGCTGCTACAGCCGCCAGTATCGTCGCATCGAGCCGCGGGCAGAGGCGATTCCGGCGTCGCCGCGCAGCTCGTCATCGGGCATGTACGCCATCGGATCGTCCAGCAGCGGACCCGTGCCGAGCACCCCTTCCAGCGTCGCGTGCATGCAGAAGGCGCTGTAGGAGCGACCGTAGCCGCCCTCCTGCACCAGCACCATGCGCCCGTCGCAGTGGCGGTCGGCCAGCCGCTGGGCGATCTCGCCCATCGAGCGGAAGCCGTCGCAGCTGACGTTCTGCCGGCCGTTGGGATCGAACTGGCTGGCGTCCTGGCCGGCCGCGATCAGGATCAGGCCGGGCGCGTAGGCGTCGAGGATCGGCGCCACCACGCGTTCCATCGCGGCCACATACGCCGCGTCGCCGCTTCCGTAGTCAAGCTCGACGTTGACGTTGAAGCCCTCGCCGTCGCCCAGTCCGGCCTCCAGCGCCGATCCTGTCTGGGGATGCGAGCTGCTCCAGGATCCGTGCGGCATGTGCAGCGAGATGGTGAGCACGTCGCCGCGCTCGTAGAAGCACTGCTGGGTGCCGTTGCCGTGATGAACGTCCCAGTCGATCACCGCCACCCGCTCGACGCCGCGGCGGCGGGCGACCTCGGCGGCCAGGGCGGTGTTCGAGAACAGGCAGTAGCCGTCGGTCATCGCCGGCTGGGCATGGTGGCCGGGAGGCCGCACCAGCGCGTAGGCGGTGTCGCACTCTCCGTCCAGCACCGCCTCGACGGCGCCGATGGCGGTGCCGGCCGACGCCAGCGCGGCCGGCCAGCTGGCGGCCGTCACGACAGTGCTCCATGCCAGCACGCCGCCGCCGGCCTCGCAGAACGTGCGCACGTGCTCGATGTAGGCAGGGTCGTGAAGCAGCTCCAGCTCGGCGACCGTCGCGTGGCGGCCGTCCCGCCACCGCAGCCGGCTCGCGATCGGGCCCTGTTTGAGGCAGGAGCGGATGTTTCGGATCCGCACGTCGTTCTCGGGGTGCAGCTCGGAGACCTCGATCAGCGGCGAGGGCGGGTGCTCGAACACGCCCGCACCGGTGTCGTGCAGGAGGGCGTCGTCATGCCAGAAGACGTCGATGGTGCGATCGGCCATGGGGCGCGGCAGCCTATCCGCCGGGGTGCAGCGGCACAAGCCCGGCGATCGTCCTGGTCAGTGCGTCGCGTACCTTCTGCTCGGTGTCGTAGGGGGCGATGATGTGCATGCTGACGACGTAGACGTAGCCGTTGGCGGGGAACTTGGCCGCCAGGTGGTGCCAGTGCGACGCCGAGTTGTGGTCGTACCAGGTGACGTCGAAGGCGCCGATCCGATCGTGCCCGACGACGTGGGCAAAGCAGGGCTGGCCGGGGCAGGTGGGCGGCCAGCGGCCGACCGGATAGCCCTCGAAGACGATGTGCACCAGCTGGTCGTGTTCGAGCCAGGCGAAGCCCAGCTGCCACTCCTTGCCGGGCTCCTTGGCCGTGTTCCACTGGCTGTCGATCTCGGCCGTCAGCGGGCCGGGAAAGAAGCTCGGGCAGTAGACGATGGCGCCGATCCGATTCGTCCATTTCTGCCATCCATTCGCCAGGAAGGCCGGACAGGTGGCGGCGCCATTTGAGCTGCTGGGGGCCGTCGCCGCGGCCGATTTGCCCGATCCGCCGCAGCCCGCGGCGGCCATGCTGAGCGCGATAATTGCCAGCATGGCCACAAGTGGAGGTATGACCGGTCCGTCCGAAAGCGATGTGAGACTCTTGTATCCGCGGGCCATGGGTGATAATTACACGCCTTCGGCGGCGCGGCGTTGCGCCACCAGGCGTCAGGCGTCAAACAAACCACGGAGGGAACACTGATGAAATCGGTACGAAGCCGCGCTTTGGCGGCTGCAGCTCTGCTGGCCGGGCTCGCATTCGCTGCGGGTTGCGGTAGCAGCAGCGGCGGCGGCTCTGGCGGCACTGGGGGTGGCGGCGGCAGCCCCGGTATCTCGGCGTCAACCTGCCAGAACGTTGTGGGCAGCGGCAAGTACACGATCGCGTCCGACTTCCCGCTTCAGGGCTCGTCGCAGCATCAGGATGTCCAGATGAACCAGGCCATTCAGCTCGTGCTGGAGCAGCACAACTGGAAGGCCGGCGACAAGACCCTGCAGTTCCAGGCCTGTGACGACTCGACCGCGCAGCTGGGATCGTGGGACTCGGCGACCTGCTCGGCCAACGCCAATGCCTACGCAAACACCGCGTCGGTGATCGGCGTGATCGGCACCCTCAACTCGGGTTGTGCCGAGCTCGAGGTGCCGGTGCTGAACCAGGCTCCGGCGGGCCCGATGGCGATGATCAGCCCCGCCAACACGTGGCCCGGTCTGACTCAGAAGACGACAAGTGACCCGGCAGAACCGCTCAAGTACTACCCGTCGGGCACGCGCAACTACGCCCGAGTGATCCCGGCCGACAACTTCCAGGGCCCGGCGCTCGCACTTCTGGCGCAGAAGCTCGCCGTGAAGACGGTCTACATCGTGAACGACAAGCAGGCGTACGGCGCCGGCGTCGCGCACTACTTCGAGGATGCCGCTAAGAAGCTTGGCATCACCGTGCTCGGCAACGTCGCCTACAACACCAAGACCGGTACCAACTACCAGGCCCTGTTCCAGGGCATCGCGGCCAAGCACCCGGACGCGATCATGGTCGGCGGCCTGGTCTGCGAGAACGGTGGCCAGCTGATCAAGGACAAGGTGGCGGTGCTGGGCGACAACACCCAGGTCAAGCTGCTGTTGCCGGACGGGTTCACCACTCAGTCCACGATCGACGATGCCGGTGCGAACATCGCCGAGGGCGCCTACATGTCCGTCGGTGGTGTTCCGGTCGACCAGTTGACGGGTGCCGGCTCGACCTTCATCGCTGACTTCAAGACCAAGTACAGCCCTGACGCCGTCGATCCGTACACACCGTACGCGGCCGCGGCCGCCGAGGTGCTGCTGAAGGCCATCGAGGCCTCCGACGGCAGCCGGGCATCGGTGACCCAGAATCTGTTCGGAATCCAGTTGACCGGAACCGTGCTGGGTGACTTCTCGATCGATGACAACGGTGACACCGATCAGGGCTCGATGACCATCTACCAGGCCGTGGGTGGCAAGTTGGGCAATGCCCAGGTGATCACTCCCGACAAGAGCCTGGTGGAGACGGGCTAGATGACCATGGTCGAGTCCACGAGGTCCGGAATCCACGGATCCCGTGGGCTCGACCATGCGATGAACGGGGAGCGCCGCCATGACGGCTGAGAGCCCTCCAAGCGACCGCCCGAAGCTGGCGGCGCTCCCCAAATTCACGAAG
>JAWVDZ010000240.1:0-2548 GCA_033856955.1 Gaiellales bacterium | reverse complement strand
GCCCACGTAAAGGAAGGCGCCTTCGGGCAGGTGGTCCCACTTGCCGTCGCAGAGCTCCCGGAACGAGCGGATCGTTTCGGGGAGCGTGGTGTACTGGCCTTCCTTGTTGGTGAACGCCTCGGCCACGAAGAAGGGCTGGGAGAAGAACCGCTCGATCCGACGGGCGCGGTGGACGATGACCTTGTCCTCCTCGGACAGCTCGTCGACGCCGAGGATGGCGATGATGTCGCGGAGTTCGCGGTAGCGCTGGAGCATCGTCTGGACGCGGCGGGCGACGTCATAGTGCTCCTGGCCGACGTACTGCGGGTCGAGGATGCGCGAGGTCGAGCCGAGCGGGTCGATCGCCGGGTAGATGCCCTTCTCGGAGATCGACCGCGAGAGCACGGTGGTCGCGTCGAGGTGGGCGAACGAGGCCGCCGGCGCCGGGTCGGTGAGGTCGTCGGCCGGCACGTAGATCGCCTGCACCGAAGTGATCGAGCCCTTGTTGGTCGATGTGATCCGCTCCTGAAGCTCGCCCATCTCCGTGGCCAGCGTGGGCTGGTATCCCACCGCGCTCGGCATCCGCCCGAGCAGCGCCGAGACCTCGGATCCGGCCTGCACGAACCGGAAGATGTTGTCGATGAACAGCAGCACGTCCTGGTTCTGGACGTCACGGAAGTACTCCGCCATGGTCAGGGCGCTGAGCCCCACACGAAGGCGGGCGCCGGGCGGCTCGTTCATCTGCCCGTAGACCAGCGCCGTCTTCTCGATCACCTTCGACTCGGTCATCTCGAGCCAGAGGTCGTTGCCCTCGCGGGTGCGCTCACCCACGCCGGCAAACACCGAGAGGCCGCCGTGCTCCTGGGCGATGTTGTTGATCAGCTCCTGGATCAGCACCGTCTTGCCCACGCCGGCGCCGCCGAACAGGCCGATCTTGCCGCCCTTGACGTACGGGGCGAGCAGATCGATCACCTTGATGCCGGTCTCGAAGATCTCGACCGTCGGCGAGAGGTCCTCGAACCGGGGCGGGTCGCGATGGATCTCCCACCGTTCGCCGGCCGGGATCGGTTCGCCGTGGTCGACCGGCTCGCCGAGCACGTTGAAGATACGACCCAGCGTCACCTCGCCCACCGGGACGCTGATCGGCGCTCCCGTGTCGGTCACCGACAGCCCGCGGGCGAGGCCGTCGGTCGCGTCCATCGCGATCGCGCGCACCCGGTTGTCGCCCAGGTGCTGCTGCACCTCGGCCACCAGCGTGGTGCTTCCACCCTCGGCAGCGGGGACGCTGATCTCGAGGGCGCTGTAGATCTTGGGCAGCTGGCCCTCGAACTCGGCGTCGATGACGACGCCCTTGATCTCAACGATCTTCCCCACTGAGTTGCCGTTGGCAGCGGTCATGTAACTCCCTTTGCGTGTTCGGAACGACGGCACTTTTGGCCTGGCTAGGCGGATCCTAGCAGCCGTCCGGGTACGCCGCGGCGGGAGTTTGCTACACCATCGCGAGGTGCTCGCGAAGCTGCTCCGCGCGGCTGGGGCGCAGGTCGGGAGGAAGCCGATTGAACAGCAGATCACCGGAATGCAGCTGGTCCAGCCGCAGCTCGGCGATCCTGATCACGGGCTTGGCGGGCTGCCCGGCGCCGCCCGATCCGCCCTGCTCGCTGGACGAGAGCAGCGCACCGGCAAACCCGGCCACCAGCATGGCCGCGGCGAACGCCGACACACGCATGAGCGGCAGCGACCGGCGCCGGCGAGCGACCTGAGGCGTCCGCCGCGGAACCAGCTCCGGAGACGCCCGAAGCTCGCCCGTGAAGCGCTCCATCGCCTCGATCACCTTGCGGCACTCCCCGCAGCCCTGCGCATGGCCGACGACGTGCAGCCGCTCGACCTCGGACAACTCCGAGTCAAGCGCGGCCGAGGCGATCGCCCGGGCGCGTTCACAACTCAGCTTTCTACGTGCGGGAACAGCCATCTCTCCTGCTGAGACGCGAGGCCAACTCTAAGGTTAGCCCGATCATCGGCGAGAGAGCCTGCAGACGTGAGTTTCTCGACCCGCTCCACCAACTTTCCCGCGCGGACGGCGTCAAAGGTTCCGGTGCCATATGGGCTCGGCACGTGTCCATGGGCAAAAACGTGAGACCGGCATGGGGAGGAATTCGCGAATGAGACAACCACGAGCGTCAATCGGGCGCCTTGCGGTCATGGCACTGACGGTGGCCATCGTGGCCGTCGGCTGTGGCGGAGGAAGCGGCAGCAGCGGCAGTGGCGGTGGCGGCACAGGTCTTGCCGCAAAGCAGGAGATCACCGTCAACTGGGGCGCTGAGCCACCCTCGCTTGACCCGGGTCTCGCCACGGATACCACCTCCTCGAACATCCTGCTGAACATCATGGATCCGCTGGTTCGGCTCGGTCCCAATCTTGAGCCGGTGCCGACATTGGCCCAGAGCTGGGACACCAGCAGCGACGGAAAGACCGTCACCTTCCACCTCCGCCACGACGGCAAGTGGACGAACGGTGATCCGGTCACGGCGCAGGACTTCGAGTACTCGTGGAAGCGCACCGACTCTCCCGA
>JAWVDZ010000239.1:0-8677 GCA_033856955.1 Gaiellales bacterium | reverse complement strand
CGATGCCGTGGATCCGGTCGCCATCCATCACGATCATCGAGCCGACGGCGGCCTCCTTCATGCGCCGCGCGGCCACCACCACCGAGTCGCCCGCCTCGACCGTTATCGGGTCGCTGGTCATCACGTCTTTCACCTGCTCTGACATCTCTCCCCTTTCCTGCTGCGTCGTTGCCTTCGGACGTTGCTCAGGCGTTACCCGGGACACCGTCCGCCGACACCACGGTCGCTCGTCACGCCTCCGGCGCGATGCCCGTTGACTCCCAGCCGGGCCGGCCCGGCCATCCGCCCGCCTTGCCCAGCAGCGCGAGCAGCGCGGGCGCGAGCAGCGACCGCACCAGGAACGTCTCGAGCAGGATGCCGATCGCCATCACGGCCGCCAGCTCGCGCATCGGCCGTACCGGGATCAGCGCCACCAGCGCGAAGCTCGCCGCCAGCGAGAGACCGGCCGCGCGGATGGCACGGGAGGCACGTGGAGCTGCCGCCGCGATCGCCTCGCGCATCGGCATCCGCTCGGCCTCGCGCCAGATCCGCCCAGCGATCAGCACGTTGTAGTCGGAGCTGAGCGAGATCAGCAGGACGGCTCCTGCGAACGGGACGTAGTAGGTGATGTCGGGGTAGCCAAGCAGGTGCTGGAAGAGCCAGACGGTTGCGCCGAGCGTGGCCACGACGCTGAGTACGTTCACGGCCAGCAGCGCGATCGGCGCCACCAGCGCTCGCATGAACAGCGCCATCAGCAGCAGGTTCACGAGCAGCACGGCGGCGGCGATCTTGAACGCGTCGTCCGAGACGGCGTTCACCGCCGACTGGGCGAGCGCCGTCTGGCCGCTGTACTCGACGGCGGCGTCGGTCAGACCCGACGACCGAAGCAGTTCCGGCATCGAGTCCTGGAGGTGTGTCAGGTCGCGCTCGGCGACCGGGCCCAGCGGATCGCTGCTCGACACCAGCACGTAGCGGGCCGCCATGCCGTCGCCGGTCACGAACGCCCGCACCGAGGTGCCCTGCGGCTGTTCGGTCGGCCCGGCGACGGCGGCAAATTCCGGCTGCCGGCGCAACGCCTGCTCGAGGTCGACCAGGTCGGTCGGAGAGAGCGGGCCGGAGCGGCCGCGCACGATCACCTCGACCGGCGCGAGCACGCCCGGGGCGAAGCCCTGGCGAGCGGCCTTGGCCGCGACCTGCGACTCGCTGTCGGAGGGAAGGCCCGAGATCACGTCGACCCCCATCGCCGCGTCGCGCACCTGGATGCCGGCCGCCACCAGCCCGGACACGCAGGCGATGCCGATCAGGGCGGCCAGCGGGCGGCCGGCAGCGAGGTGCGCCATCCGTGCCCGCAGCCGACGCTCCTTCGCGGGCTGCCCCGGCCCGGGCACGCGCGCCGAGGGCCACACCGCGAAGCGCCCGAGCAGCGAGATCAGCGCCGGCACGAAGATGATCGAGACCAGCATCGCGACGGCCACGGTGGCCGACAGCGCCGGACCCAGGTTGCGGAAGAAGCCGAGCGAGGAGGCGCGCAGCGCGAGCAGGCTGACCGACAGAATCAGGCCGCCGGTGAACACGATCGGCGCCACCTCGACGGCGGCCTCGAACGCGCAGGTGCGGGGATCACCGCCGACCCGAACGCGGTCGCGAAACTCCGACAGGAAGAACACGGCGTAGTCGGTCACCACCCCCAGCAACAGTGCCACCACCAGCGGCTCGACCTCCTCCGGCAGCGCCGAGCCGGTGCGATCGGTGATCTCGGTCAGCGCCCACAGCGTGATCGGGAACGAGACACCGATCGCAGCCAGTGCGATCAGGGCGGCGCCCGGCGAGCGGAACACCGCCACCACGATCACCGCCACGGCGATCACGGTCAGCAGCTCGATCAGGTCGAGCCTATCGAGGATCAGGTTGCCCTCCTCGATCCGGGCCGGCGTCACGCCGGTGATGCCGACCGGGGAGTCGCCGGGCTGGTCGAGGCTGTGCAGGAAGCTGTGCCCACCCGCAACCCGCTCGCCGGGAGCGAAGCTGTCGTCGAACACGAGGTGGGTCACCGCCGTCGTCATGTCGCCGTGCGAGGCCGGCACCTTGGGCACATCGATCAGCGGGATCGCAAACGAGGCCCCGGACGGGTCGTCGCCGCGCTCGACCGCCGCCGCCCGCTCGACGACGCGGCGCTGCGCCTCCGCCGAGAGACCGGCCGGATCGCGCTGCACCACGATCACATCGCTGCCCGAGGGGGCCTTGAACAGCCGCAGCGAGTCGCTCTGCGCGCTCAGCGCCGGTGAGTCCTTCGGGATCAGGTTCAGCACCGCGCCGCCCGAGTCGAACGCGTGCATGTGCAGGCCGGCATACACCGCCAGCGCGGCGACCGCGGGCACGACCAGGAACCACAGCCGCACCGCGATCCACGCCACCGTGCGGGCCGGCAGCGAGCCGGGCCGCGGCTCGGCGGCCGGCTCGCTCACGTCTTCGCCGGCGGGTCGAGTCCGCCCCGCCCACGGTCGCCCGACCGAAGCCCGCGGCTGCGCTCGGTCTCGGCATTGATCTCAGCTCCCAGCAGCAGCGCCAGGCTCGAGAGCCACAGCCAGGTGAGCGTCACGATCACGGCCGCCAGCGATCCCCATGCCTTGTTGTAGCTGCTGAAGTTGTTGGCATAGACGGCGAAGCCGCCGGACACGATCAGCCACAGCAGCACCGCGGTCACCGCTCCGGGCGTGATGAACTCGAACCTGCGGTGTTGCACATTCGGGCCCAGGTAGAGCACGCTCGCGAAGGCGGCCATCAGGCCCACGATGAGCAGCGGGAACCGGCCGACGTCCCACAGCCAGGTGACGACGCCGGAAGCGCCCACGTTGTCGCCGATCCATGTGCTGATCAGCGGGCCCAGCACGAGCGCGACGACGACCAGCAGCACCGCCGCGGTCGCACACAGCCCCATCAGGATCGAGACCAGCCGAGCACGGAAGAAGCCGCGCGTCTCCTCGCGCTCGTAGGCGGTGTTGAGCGACCACATCACCGTCTGCATGGCCCCGCTCAGCGACCACAGCGCCAGCGCCGCGCCCACCGCGATCATCACGCCGCCCTGCTGTGCGGCCAGCACCTGCTTGAGGCTCTGGCGGACAAGGTCGAGCGCGCTGGCCGGGACGACGCTGTTCAGGTGATCGAGCAGCGAGTTGACCGAGCCGGGGCCGGCCACCGAGCTGAAGATGCCGAGAGCCAGCAGCAGCGTGGACGGAATCGCCAGGAACGCGTTGAAGGCGACCGCCTGCGCCAGGTGCGTGACCTGGTTGTGCTGAGCCTTCTTGAGCGCGCGCACGATGATCGCCCCGTAGTCGCGCAGCGAGAGGTCGCGAAGACCCGGGTCGTCCACCTGCGGCTCGTGCCGCTCGGGCTGAGGACCCGGGCCGTGTTCGCGGCTCGGGTGCAGGTCAGACGGTGTGGCCACCAACCTGATCCTGGTCGCTGACCTCGCGCTTCATCTGCTCAGAATGCTCTCCGGCCGAGTCCTTCGCGGTCGTCATGGCCGCGTCTGCCGCATCGCTGGCGACCGCCCTACCGTGCTCGACCGCCGACTCACCGATCTCGCGGGCGCGTTCCTTGAGCTGGTCTGCCTGCTCGCCGATCTGCTCGTCCTCGAACCGGGTCCGCGGCAGCAGCGTGCCCGCCAGAAAGCCGACCGCCGCGGCGCCCACCGCCAACCCCACCGGATTCTCCCGCGCCACTCCACCGGCGCGGCGAGCCTGCCGGCCGGCCTCGTGACCGACCTCCATCGCCTTGTCACCGAGATCGTGCCCGGCCTCGGACACCGACTCGGTGCTTCCATAGACAACGTCTCGCGCTCCTGAAACCGTGCTCACAACTGCCTCCCTCTTCTCGCCGACGTAACGGCGCATTCGGCCCGGCACATCCGCCTTGTTGGCGAGCGCCTGGACGGTGTCGCCCATGTGTTCGCGGGTCTGCTCTATCTCACGTTCGATGACGCGTGGGTCTTGGCCCATTGGATGTCCTCCTTCACGGACTCGATCGTCCTCTCGGGCGCCGGCGGTCCGGCCTGTTTGAGGGCATCGCGGCCCTTCAACGCCAGGACGACAGCGATGCCGCCGTAGGCAACGGTGGCGATCAGCACCGCCAGCCACGCGGGCATGGCCTCGTTCAGCACAAGCGAGACGACGGCCAGCGAACCGCCCAGCGCAACCAGTGCGAAGGCCAGCGCGCCGCCGAGCATGGCGGCGCCGCGCCCCGCGCTTTTACCCTTCTGCTCGAGCTCGGCCTTGGCCAGCGCGATCTCGCTGCGCAGCAGATGGCTGACGTCACGCGCCAGGTCCGACACCAGCGTTCCGAGCTTCTCGTCGCGGCGAGGAGTTGTCGGCTCGACGGTGCGCATTCCTAGAAGCTTCCCGTCGGCGTCATCGGCTGCGTGCGGTTGATCGGCTCGCCGTTGAGCGGCTGGCGCGACCACTGTCGCTCAGTGTTCCGGTAACGGGTGTCGCTCGAAGCCTTGAGCATGCGGGCGAGGCCGAATCCGGCCGCGATCCCCGCCACCGTCACCAGCATTGGCCGACGGCGGGCATACGCCTCGGCGTCGCGCAGCAGCTGGTCGGCGTCGGATACACGGATCCGCTCGGCCAGCTGCTCGATCTTGTCGGCGCCCTGCTCGACCATTGAGGCCTGCGAGCCCTTGCCCTTGCTGCGAAGGTCGGTTGCCCCGCTCCTCAGCGCGCCGCTGATGGCGGCGATCTGCTCGGCCACCTGGTCGGATCGCTGATCGACCTGGCTGCGCAGCTGCGAGCGACCCTGCTCGGCTGCCTCCGACGCCTTCGCGGTCACGACCTGCTTCGTCTCGTCCGCCAGCTCGGCGACCTTTCCCTGCTCCTCTGTGATCTGCATTTGTCCTCCTCCGGGATGGTGCGTTTGACCTTGGCTGTACCGCTCCCCCGGTGCTTTGAAACACGGCGGGCGGCGCGAGTAGGCTGGGTACCGTGATCCGCGCCCTCGACGACACCGACCGCGAGCGGGTGGGCGCCTTCCTCCGCGAGCGATGGGGCTCGGACCGCGTCGTGTCGCAGGGCCGGCTGCACCACGTCCCGGAGCTGCCGGGATTCGTTGCCATTTCAGACGACGGCGACCGGATCGAAGGGCTGGCCACCTATCTGATCGAAGGGGACGGCTGCGAGATCGTCTCGTTGGACGCCCTTCAGCCGGGCCGGGGCACCGGCACGACGCTGCTGGAACGCGCCGTCGAGGCGGCGCGCGCCGCCGGCTGCCGCCAGGTGCGGCTGGTCACCACCAACGACAACATGCGCGCACTGCGCTTCTACCAGCGGCGCGGCTTCCGGCTGGTGGCACTGAACGCCGGCGCCCTCGACCGCTCACGTGAGCTGAAGCCGGAGATTCCCGCAAGAGGGATGAACGGGATCCCGCTCCGCGACGAGCTGGTGCTCGCCCGCGAGGTGTGATCAGCCGGCCGACCACAGCGACAGCGAGAACTCGCCCGCCGCGTCGGTCCAGAACCGCACCGGATCGAACCCGGCCGCCGTCAGCTCGGCGGTGAGGCCCTCGGCGCGGAACTTGGCGCTGATCTCGGTGTGCAGCTTCTCACCCTCGGCGAACTCGACGGCGATGCCGAGATCGGCGATCGTCACCCGCTGAGCCGAGAGCGAGACGACGCCGATGTCCATGCACTCTTCGGCCTCGTCCCAGACCGCGTGGTGACGGACCCGGGACGGGTTGAAGTCGGCGCCAAGCTCGCGGTTCAGCACGGCCAGCAGGTTGAGGGTGAAGCGGGAGCTGACACCGCCGGCGTCGTTGTAGGCCGCCTCCAAGCGCTCGCGCGGCTTGACCAGATCGGCCCCCAGCAGCACAAGATCGCCCTCCCCCAGCGAGTCGGCCAGCGCGGCGAGCAGCCGCGAGCGTTCCGGACGGCGGAGGTTGCCGATGGTGCCTCCCAGGAATGCCGCCAGCGCTCTCCCCGCGAGCGGCAGCCCGTCCAGGTGGTGCTCGAAGTCTCCGACGATCCCGCATATCTCGATGCCGGGGTACGCCTCCAGGATGGCGACCGCCGACTCCCGAAGCACCTCCTCGGAGACGTCGAACGGCACGAAGCGCCGCAGCCCGCCCGCGCGAGCAAGCGCCGTCAGCAGCAGCCGCGTCTTCTCGCCGGTGCCGGAGCCCAGCTCGATCAGCGTCTCCGCCCTCGAGAGCTCGGCGATCTCGTCCACCCTGGCGGTCAAGATCTCCCGCTCGCGCCCGGTCGGGTAGTACTCGGGCTGGCGCGTGATCTCGTCGAACAGCCGCGAGCCGGCCTCGTCGTAGTGCCACTTGGCCGCCAAGCGCTTGGGCTGCTCGGTCAGGCCGCGGCGGACATCCTCGCGCAGCTGCCGGCGAAGCTCGTCGGGGGCGACCCGGACATCGATCCGGATCCGGTCGTCGTGGCGGATCATGCCTGCAGTCTAGGTTTGCGCGCGCGGGGGTCGATCACGACGCCACATGCCTCTACTCTGAGGGTGTGCGACGACGAGCCCTCCGAGCAACCGAATGCGCCCGCGCCCTGTGGCTGCTCGGGCTGCAGCCGCCGGTCGAGCAGGACGAGCTGGCTCGCGCCTGGAAGCAGCGGGTGGCCCGCAGCCACCCTGACCTGCATGCGCTGTCGGAGGCGCGCAGCGAGGCGGCCACGGTGCTGACGCGGGCGCTCAACGACGCACGGGACACCGTGGCGGCCTGGATCGACAGCGGCCGTGAGTGGCCCGAACCCTCGATGGGCGGCCGTCGCATGCCGCGCCCGGCCGCGCCCGAGCCGCGCCCGGCCTCAGCGACGGTCTGCCGCCGCACCGGTTTGCGCGCCGGCGATCGCGTCCGCGTCTGGCCGTACGACGCTGAGCCGCTGATCGTGCGCGGCACCGAGCTCGAGCCGGGGGCCGGCGTCGTCTGGGTGCTGCTGAACGGAGATCAGGCCGCGCCCGCCGACCGCGTGCGGCTGGCGTCGTTCGGCTGCCCGGTGTGCGGCGCGTGTGAGGGCCCGGCCGGCGATCCGGTGGTCACACGGCCCTGCGGCGACTGCCTGCTCGACCTGCGACGGCTCGATCAGCGCCCCTCCGACGCGGCCCGCATTCGCGGCGCGATCGAGGCCCGCTCGGAGTCGGGGCGGGCGACCGCCCGCGCGCTGGACAGCGAGTGGCTTGCCCAGCGCGCCGCCGACCGGGGACGCTGGGCGAGGCGGCTCAAGATGGCCGCGCCGGACGACCTGCACGCCGCCCTTCTGAGCGCCTTCACGCACGCCTTCGAGCGCTGGTCGTCGCCCGCCGCCTGAAGCGGGTCAGCCGTGCCCGTGCATGCAGGGCGACGGCGGCCCATCGGCCGAGACCTCAGCGACCATCTCCGGCCGCTGCCCCACGGTGGGACCGTCCAGGTCGCGGCCGGCGACCGCCCGCCCTCCCGAGATCACGAGCCGAAACGCGGCCGGGCGCAGCAGCAGCCTGACGTCGGCCAGCGGGTCGCCGTCGAGCACGATCAGGTCGCCCACCGCCCCCATCTCCAGCCGGCCCAGCTCCGGCCTGCCCAGGGCGGCCGCTCCGCCGGTGGTGGCGGCGGCCAGTCCGGCCGGCGCGCCGAGCGCCCCCTCGACCATGCGCACCAGCTCCCAGGCGTTCGACCCGGGCGGGCCGGAATCGAATCCCATCGCCATCGTCACACCCGCTGCACGAGCCGCCTCGAGCGTCAGGTAGGCGTCCTCGAGCTGCCGCTTGGCCTGATCGACCAAGCGCGGCACCCACTCGTGAGCGAACCGCTCGGCGAGGTCGTGGAACGTCGTCAGCGTCGGCACCAGCACCTGGCCCCGCTCCGCCATCGCGGTCAGCAGCTCGGGAGCATGGTGCAGCTCCATGCCGTGCTCGATCGTGTCCACGCCCTGCTCGATCGCGAACCTGGTGCCCTCGAGCCCCTCGGCGTGCGCGGCCACGCGAAGGCCGATGCGGTGGGCCTCGTCGACGATCGCCGCCATCTCCTCGCGGGTCATCTGCGCCGGCCGGGGATCCTCGCGCTCCACCGATCGTGCGCCGGTCGACATCAGCTTGACGAAGTCCGCCCCCCGTCGCAGCTGCCTGCGCACCGCGCGGCGCATCTCCCAGGGGCCGTCCGCCTCCTCGTACATGGTGCCGAACATCCTGCCCCCGGGCGAGGTGGCCGAGATGATGCGGCCGCACGACATCAGCCGCGGCCCCGTCACCATCTCGAGCTCGACCGCCCGCCGCAGCACGATCGCCTCGTCGTCGTAGGCGCCCACGTCGCGCACACTGGTCAGACCCATCTCGAGCAGCGCGGTCGCCGTCTTCGCCAGCACGAACCAGCCCAGCTCTCGCGGCCGCGGATCCTCGCCGTGCATGTGCGCGGGCGCACCGAACCCAGGACTGCGCGAGACGTCGGAGGAGACATGGGTGTGGGCGTCGATCAGCCCCGGCATCACCGTGCGACCGGCAACGTCCACGGCTCCCTCCGGCATCTCGCCGGACGTCTCGGCGACCTCGACGATCACGCCGCGCTCGATGGCGATCGTGGCCCGCTCGACCAGCCGGCCCGTTCCAGGGTCGAGCGCTCGTGCGTTCCACAGCCTCAGATCGTCTGCCGGCATCGTCGCGACACGGTACACGGCCATGGCCGCGGATACCTCCACGATGCGAGGCTCGGTAACCATGTCAACTCCGCG
>JAWVDZ010000238.1:0-5777 GCA_033856955.1 Gaiellales bacterium | reverse complement strand
CGAGCACCTCTTCTTCCAGCTCACCGAAGGTACTTCGGAACACCCGGAGGAGGCGGCCACGGCGCCGCCGCCCAGCGTGGCGGCGGCGTCATGACCAGACCAAAAGTGCTCACGGTGTACCTGTGGGAACTGCGCAAGCTGGCCCGCCAGAAGCGCACCTACCTCGGCCTGGGCGCGGCGCTGATCGTGCCGCTGCTGTTCGTGGCGGCGCTGCACTTCCAGAACGGCTCACCCAACGACGTCGCCTTCGGCCGCTACGTGCGCGAGTCGGGCCTGGCGGTGCCGCTGGTGCTGCTGTTGTTCGGGTCTATCTGGCTGTTTCCGCTGATCACGGCGCTGGTGGCGGGCGACATCATCGCCGCCGAAGATCACAACGGCACGCTGAAGACGATCCTCACGCGCTCGCTCGATCGCGGCCACATCTTCGCCGGCAAGGCGCTGGCGGCAGCCACCTATGCCGCCCTGGCGCTGACGCTGATGGGCATCGTGGCGGTGATCGCGGGTACGCTCGAGTCCGGCTTCAACCCGCTCACCGACCTGTCCGGCCAGCCGATCTCGGCGCAGCGGGCGCTGGCGCTGGTGGCCGCCAGCTTCCTCGTCTACCTGGTGCCGATGCTGGCCATCGCCTGCTTCGGCCTCTGCCTCTCGGCGCTGACGCGAAACAGCGCTGCGGCGGTGGTGGGCACGCTGATGTTTGCCCTCCTGATGCAGCTGATCGGCATCCTGCCGGGGCTGTCGGGCACCCAGCCCTACCTGCTCTCGACGCAGCTCCAGGCCTGGCAGGGCTTCTTCCGCGTGCCCACCGACTGGCTGCCGATCGTGCGCGGCCTGTGGGTGAGCGCGGCCTACGCCGTGCCGGCGGTGGCGGTCGCGTACCTGACGTTCCTGCGGCGGGACGTGACGGGCGGCTAAGACGACCCGGGATGTGCCTGCGCCATGCGCCGGCGCTGGACGATGAACCCGACCACGCCCGCAACCACCAGCACGAGGCCGATAACCAGCCACGGCCGTGGGTCGAGGTACTCGTCGCATTGCGTGCCGGGGTACTGAGGCGTGCCGATCGACCGGCAGTGGGTACCCGGTCCGCGCCGCTGGAGGTAGGCGACGTAGAGCAGCAGCAGCCCGGCGCCGGAGATCGCTCCCCACCAGGCTTGAGCGGATCGCTGGTTACGGGCGAGCAGGAACGCGATCACGGCCGCGAACGGCAGCACGGGGATGAACGACATCACGCCGAACGCCAGCCCGGTGCCGACGATCACCCAACCACCGAACCATCCCCAGCCGTACCGCAACGGCAGCGGTTCCATGGCTGAATGATCGCATGTCGGGGTCAGACCCCAAACTGACGACGGGAGCGCCACCGCTATCGTCTCGTCATGGCGCACGTCCACACCTACCGCACGGTGCTCTCGTGGAGCGGTTCGACCGGCGAGGGGTACGAGCGCTACGACCGCACGCACCGGGTCGAGCTGCCGCCAGCCGCGCCGGGGCTGACCGTCAGCGCCGACCCGGCGTTTCGCGGCAGCGAGGAGCTGACCAACCCCGAGCAGCTGCTGCTGGCCGCCGCCAGCTCCTGCCAGATGCTCTCGTTCCTGGCCATCGCGGCCCGCTCGGACGTCGACGTCCTCTCCTACTCCGACGAGGCCGAGGCCGTCATGCCGGAGGACGACAAGCCGGTGCGGATCACCGCCATCACGCTTCGGCCGCGGATCGTGGTCGCCGCCGGAAGCGACGTCGAGCGGGTGCTTCGGATCGTCGAGAAGGGCCACCGCGAGTGCTTCATCGCCAATAGCCTGACCAGCGAGATCACGCTGGAACCGGACGTGGCGGTTGCTCCCCCGGCGTAGTACGGAAAGTCGAACCGCAGACGCCTGTTGGCACCATGGGCTCCGCACCGCCGCGGCGAGAGAGTGGCGGCATGAACTCGCACCGCACACCTCAGGACATGATCTTCGCTCCGCCCGTTCGCAAGTCCGAGATCGTGGCACCGGCGGCGATCTGCATCGCGGTCGGCAAGGTCGCGCGGCCCGAGTCGGCGCACGCCGGCTGCGGACGCTGAGCAACCGGTCAGCGGCTACGCTGCCCCGCCATGCCGATGCGGGCGCTGATCTTTGACTTCAACGGGACGCTCTCCGACGATGAGCACGTGATGGAAGCGGTCGCCCGCGACGTGCTCTCACGCTACGGGCCGCCGCCGACGCACCAACAGTACATCGACCGGTTGGCGGGCCTCGCGGACGATGCGATGGTGCGAACCTGGCTGGGTGACCGCGATGACATCGAGGCGATCGTTGCCGAGCGCGTGAACGGCTACCGGGAGCGGGTGCCGGACGGGCAGACGATCGGCCAGTCGATGCGCGAGGCGGTGCGGCTGGCAGCGTCGCGGGTGCCGATCGCGATCGTCTCCGGCGCCGCCCGGGCCGAGATCGAGCCGGTGGTGCGCGCGGCGGGGATCGCCGATCTCTTCACCGCCGTCGTCACGTCGGACGACGTCACCAACGGCAAGCCGCACCCGGAAGGCTACCACGTCGCCCTGGCACGACTTCAAGCACTGCTCCCCGACCTCACGCCGGCCGAGGTGACGGTGATCGAGGACACCGAGGCGGGCGTGGCCGCGGCCACCGCCGCCGGCATGCGCTGCCTGGCGCTGGTCGGCACGATGCCGGCCGAGCGGCTGGCGGCCGCCCACCGGCTGGTGGACGCCATCGACACGGCGCTGGTCGAGCGCCTGCTCGACTCAGGCTGACCGCGGCCGCTGCATCGCGATCGACCGGCCGGCCCGGTCGGGCAGCGGCAGGGCGGCGTGCCGGGCGGCCAGCTCCCGCACCCGCGCGAGCAGCTCGCCGTCGGCCGGCGCCGCTCGGCCCTGCTCCGTGTCGACGTGCAGCAGCATCTGTTCTGCCGTGGCGATCATCGTCCCGTCATCTCCCGCGGTCATGCGGTGGAAGACGTGCAGCCGCTTCTCGTCGGCCGCCAGCAGCTGGGTGGTGACGGCGAGATCGTCGCCGGCGGAGGCCTCGCCGAGATGGCTGAGGTGTGTCTCGACGGTGTAGAAGCTGTGGCCGCCGTCCAGGTAGTCGGCATCGACCCCCAGCCGGCGCAGCAAGCCATCCGTGGCATCGCCGAACACCTGCAGGTAGCGGCTCTCGTGGGCGTGCCCGTTGTAGTCGACCCACTCGGGCTGCACCCGGGCACGGTGAAGCAGCAGCCCATCGCCGTCCACCGCCTCGCCGTCTTCGCGCGCGGAGACGCCGCCCAGCAGCGCCCGCTCGTGGCGCGCCAGCACCTCACCGGCGCCGACGCCCTGCGCCCGCAGCGCCTGCAGCACCGCGACCAGGCAGTCGTCGCGCAGCCGCTCCATCTCGCGCACGCCCATGCCATCGGCCTGCTCGTCGGACTGGGCGACGATCCGGTCGAGCAGCTCGTCGGTCAGCTCCGGCACGTCCGTCAGCTTGCTCCAGGGCCACTTCAGCGCCGGGCCGAACTGGGCCAGGAAGTGACGCATGCCGTCCTCTCCGCCGGCGATGCGGTAGCTCTGGAACGAGCCCATCGCGGCCCAGCGAAGGCCAGCTCCCAACCGCACCGCGTCGTCCACCTCGGACACGGTGGCAACGTCGTCATTGACCAGCCACAGCGCCTCCCGCCACAGCGCCTCGAGCAGCCGGTCGGCGATGAAGCCGTCGATCTCCTTGCGAACGATCAGCGGCGACATGCCGATCGCGCGGTAGACGGCGGCCGCCCGCTCGACCGCGTCCGGCGAGGTGCGCTCGCCCGCACACACCTCGACCAGTGGCAGCAGGTAGACCGGGTTGAACGGGTGCCCGACCAGCATCCGCTCGGGATGGGTCATGTCGCGCTGCAGCTTCGACGGCAGCAGCCCCGAGGTGGACGACGCGATCACCACATCCGGCCTGACCACCGCATCGGCCGCGGCCAGCAGCTCGCGCTTCAGCTGCTCCTGCTCGGGGGCGCTCTCGATCACGAACCCGCAGCCCGCCACCGCCTCCTGCGGCGATGCGACCACGGTCAGGCCGCCCTCGGCCGGGATCGGCGCCAGCGTCAGCCGGCGAAGCGCGCGGCGGGCGTTGTCGAGCACCTCGCCCACCTTGCGGGCGGCCTCGGGGTCGGGATCGAACAGCCGCACGTCCGCCCCGTGCAGCAAGAAGCGCGCCGCCCAGCCGGCACAGATCACGCCAGCGCCCAGCAGGCCGACGCTTCTGGGATGCGCAGTCTCAGCCATGGCGGCGGAGCGCGAGCAGCTCGCGCACCTCGTCGGGTCCCAGCACGCGCACGTTCATCGCCTCCAGGATCCGCACCGCCCGCTCCACCAGCTGGCCGTTGGTCGCCAGAACGCCGCGCGACAGGTAGAGGTTGTCCTCCAGGCCAACGCGCACGTTTCCGCCCACGATCGGCGCCAGCGCCACGAACGGCAGCTGCATGCGGCCGATCGCAAAGGCCGAGAAGATCGCGCCCGGCGGCAGCAGCGCGGCAAGAGCGACCAGCGTGCCGGGATCGTCCGGCGCGCCGTAGGGGATGCCGGTGCAGAGCTGGATCAGCACCGGGTCGTCGAGCAAACCGTCGCGGATCAGCTCCTTGACCAGCACCATGTGCCCGGTGTCGAACACCTCCAGCTCGGGCCGCACGCCCAGCTCCTGCACCCGTCGCGCCATCGCCCGCAGCACCGCCGGCGTGTTCACCATCACGTAGTCGCCGCCGGCCGCGAAGTTCATGCTGCCGCAGTCGAGCGTGCAGATCTCCGGCAGCAGCTCGGCCACGTGTGCCAGCCGCTCGTCGGCGCCGGCCATGTCGGTGCCGTCCGGATCGAGCGGCAGCGGCTGCTGATCGCCGCCCAGCACCAGGTCGCCGCCCATGCCGGCGGTCAGGTTCAGCACCACGTCGACGTCGGCGCCGCGCACCCGCTCCACCACCTCGCGGTAGAGCGCCACGTCGCGCGAGCCGCGGCCGGTGGCCGGGTCGCGGACGTGGATGTGGGCGATGGCGGCGCCCGCCCTGGCCGCCTCGATCGCCGCGGCGGCGATCTGCTCCGGCGTCACCGGCACCCGCTCGCTGCGATCGGTGGTGGCGCCGGCGCCGGTCACCGCGCAGGTGATGAACACCTCGGTGTTCACTCCAGGCCGACCGAGATCTCGTGTGCCGCGCGCAGCACGGTTCGGCCCAGCGACGGCAGCCGGCCGCGGGTGACGCGCTGGCTGGGACCCCAGATGTTGACGATCACGACCGGACGGCCACGCAGGTCGAGCACGGCGGCCGAGACGCCGTTGGAGAAGTCCTCGAACTCGCCCACGCAGACGCCGTATCCGACCCGCCGGATCTCTGACAGCTCGGCCTCGAGCTGTCCGCGGTCCGTGACGGTGCGGTCGGTGAAGGACTCGAGATCCCCTGACAGCAGCGCCGCGCGCTCCTGGTCGGGCAGCCAGGCCAGGAACACCTTGCCGGACGAGGTGGCGTGCAACGGGATCGGCCGGCCCATCCAGTTCGGGCTGAGCGTCTTGGGCGGATCGGCCTGGTCGACGTAGACGAGGCTGAAGCGGCGGGCGGCTGCCAGCGTCACGATCTCGCCCGTCTGCTCCGCCACGCGCGCAATGATCGGGCGCAAACGGCGGGCGATGGCGTCGTCCTCGGCTGCCGATGCGACCTGGAACGCGGCGTAGCCGATCGCGTAGCGCTGGCTGAGCGGGTCTCGCTCCACCATCCCGTTCGACTCCAGCGTGGAGAGCAGCCGCCAGGCGGTGCTGCGGTTGATGCCGCAGACGAGC
>JAWVDZ010000237.1:0-4233 GCA_033856955.1 Gaiellales bacterium | reverse complement strand
CTGCCCGGCGAGTCGGCCGAGACGCTCGGCCTGACCGGCGTGGAGACGTACACGATCCGCGGCCTGGCCGACCTCGGAGTGGCCAGTGAGGTGACGGTGGAGCTGGACGGCGGCGCACGCAGCTTCCGCGCGCTGGCACGTCTGGACGCCGAGGCCGACGTCACGGTCTATCGCGACGGCGGGCTGCTGCAGATGATGATGCTGCAGCTGGCCGGCTGACGGATACGTCGCCAACCTCGAAAACGCCCGTTCGGATCCCTCTGCCGGGGGATGCCTCGAAGCGGCATTGCGCGGATGCTCGGATGACACATGAGGAGCTTGTGCCGTACCCTCACGCTGGCCGTCCCGCTTGCCGTGCTCTTGACCGCGTCCTCCGCGCACGCGTCGTCGACCACCATTCCACTCAACAGCGTGCAGAAGGTGGTGCTCGACTCAGCGCACGGGCAGGTGTTCGTCTCCGGCCAGCGGGATGACCCCTCCCAGACGTCGCTGTTCGTCATGAACACCGACGGCACCCTGAAGCAGTCGATCCCGGGGGAGACGCTGACGGCCGGCCTGGCGCTGGACGGAACGACGCTCTACGTCGGCCGCTGCCGGGCGGGTGACAGCCCCACTGAGGGGTTCATCGACGCCATCGACACGGTGACGCTGACCCGGATCGAGAGCATCCCGGTCGTGCTGACGCCCAACTCGGACGCAGGGCCGTGCAATCTGGCCGTCGCCGGCGGCCGGATCTGGTATACGCCCGGCGACCAGTGGCAGGACTTGGCGGCGGTGGACATCGCCGCTCCCCACGCGCAGCACGCCTACAGCGTCGGCCCATCGATCACCGACGAGCAGTTCGCCACGTCGCCCACCGACCCGAATCTGCTGATCGTCGCTGACGCGAACAGTTCCGGAACGAACGTCTACAAGTACGACGTCTCGGCCGCCACGCCGGTGCTCTCGAAGTCGCTCTCGATGTTCAACGAGGGCCAGGTGCGCGGCATGGGCATCACCGCCGACGGCTCCACCTTCATCGCCGCGGCGAGCGACGCGGTCTGGCGGTATGACGTCGCCACGCTGACCAAGCAGGGCAGCTACTCGACCAACGGCGCCCGGGCGGACGGTCTCGCACTCTCCCCCGACGGAGGCTACGTGGCCGTGGTCGTGGGAGACGGGGTGCGCTTCTACCACACCGACACGGGCACGCTGATCGGCACCCGCAGCCTCAGCCCGCAGTCGAGCGCGTTCGGCCAGATGGCGTTCTCCGACGATGGCATGCGGCTCTACACGCCGGCATGGACGTACTTTCGGACGGCGCCGATCACGTTCCGCCTGCTGTCGAACCCGATTCTGCCGACGCCCGCGCTGACGGTGAAGACCTCCGCGGCGACGGTCGGATACGGGGGCCACGTGAAGCTGACCGTTCACCTGGGAGGCAGCCACACCAATCACTCCGTGCACATCTACCGCACGGTGTACGGCGGGTCGCGAACGCTGCTGAAGACCGTCACCGTCGGCTCGGGTGGCAACTACACCTTCACCTCGCCCGCGCTCGCCCGGCGCACGACCTTCCAGGCCGAGTACGACGGCGACGCCACCTCCGGCTTTGCATCCAGCACGAACGTCACCATCAGGGTGCGCGCGCTGATCACGATCGCGCCCGGCGGCTTCTACGCGGTCAGCGGCGGCTACCACCTGTACCACTACCACGCCGGGTGCTGGACGGGCACGGCGCCCTGCCCGGTGCTGCTGGGTCGCATCCGGCCGGCCCGCGCAGGCGCGACCATGACGTTCGTGATGCAGCACCACACGGCGTCGGGGTGGGTGACCTCCGTCAAGGGCACCGCCACCACGAACAGCCAGGGCTACGCGAAGGCGATCTTCCACTACACCGGCTCGGCGTTCATCGGCCTCGGGCTGCGCGCGCATGTGACCTGGGGCGGCGACGCCGGAAACCTCGGCGGCCAGTCCCGCTGGACGTACCTGCGCATCACCAGCTGAGCTCCCGGTGACTACGCTAGGGGAGTGAGCCTGCTCTCCGATCTCGCGCGTGCCGTCGGCCCCGACCATGTCATCTCCGACCCCGCGGCGCTGCGCACCTACGAGTCCGACGCGCTGACCGGCTACCGGGCGATCCCGCAGGCCGTCGTGCTGCCGGCCACCACCGGCGAGGTCTCCGCCGCCGTGCGTGTGTGCGAGGCCCACGCCATTCCATTCGTCGCCCGTGGCGCGGGCACCGGGCTCTCGGGCGGGGCGGTGCCGGTGGCGGAGGGGATCGTGATCGGCCTGGCGCGCATGAACGGCATCCTCGAGGTGGACGTGCCGAACCGCCGCGTCCGGCTGCAACCGGGCGTGACCAACCTCGACGTGACCAGGGCGGTCGCCCGGCACGGGCTCTACTACGCACCCGATCCATCCAGCCAGCAGGTGTGCACGATCGGCGGAAACGTGGCCGAGAACTCCGGCGGCGCGCACTGCCTCAAGCACGGCTTCACCAGCAACCACGTGGTCGAGGCCGAGCTTGTGCTGGCCGGTGGCGAGGTGGTTCGGCTTGGCGAGGGGGACGCGCTCGACCTGCTCGGCGCGATCGTGGGCTCGGAGGGGACGCTCGGCATCGTCACCGAGGTGGTGGTCGGCGTGCTGCCCCGTCCTCAGCGCGTGGAGACGCTGCTGGCCCCGTTCTCGACCACCGACCACGCCGGCGAGGCGGT
The DNA here is from genome assembly GCA_033856955.1 of Gaiellales bacterium. Lineage (GTDB taxonomy): Bacteria > Actinomycetota > Thermoleophilia > Gaiellales > JAICJC01 > JAICYJ01. Next base: position 1,537 of record JAWVDZ010000237.1, on the reverse strand, counting down.
CTCGGCGATCATCGCCGGAGGCATCATTCCGGCCGCGATCGAGATGATGGATGAGCTGACGATCCGCGCGGCCGAGGCGGCCGTCCACGCCGGCCTGCCGCTCGACGCCGGAGCCGTGCTGCTGGTGGAGCTGGACGGCCCCGCGGTCGAGGTCGAGATGATGATGCAGCGGGTGATCGAGATGTGCCGCCGGGCCGGCGCGAGCGAGGTGCGGCGAGCCGGTTCGGAGTCCGAGCGGGCAGGCTTCTGGCGTGGCCGCAAGGCGGCCTTCGCCGCGATGGGCCGGATCAGCCCCGACTACTACGTGCAGGACGGCGTCGTGCCCCGCACCCGGCTGCCCGAGACGCTGCGCCGGATCTCGGAGCTGGCCGAGGGCTACGGGCTGCGGGTCGGAAACGTCTTCCACGCCGGCGACGGCAACCTGCATCCGCTGGTGCTCTACGACAGCGCCGTCGAGGGTGAGGCCGCCAGGGCCGAGGAGCTGGCGTCGGAGATCCTCACCGCCTGCGTCGATGCCGGCGGGTCGCTGACGGGCGAGCACGGCATCGGGCTGGACAAGGCCCGCCACATGCCGCGCATGTTCTCCGATGACGATCTCGACGCGATGAACCGGCTGCGCTGCGGCTTCGATCCGGACGGCCGCTGCAACCCCGGCAAGGTATTCCCCACGCCCCGGCTGTGCGGTGAGGTTCCGGGGCCCTACCGAGAGCACCCGCTCGAACGCGCGGGAGTGGCCGAGCGATGGTGATCGAGCACGAGGCGGGCGATCTGACATGCACCGTGGAGGCGTCGACGCCGCTGGCCGAGCTCCAGTCGCAGGTCGGCGCTGACGGTCAGATGCTGGCGCTCGATCCGCCGGGGCAGGCGGCGCTGACGGTGGGCGAGGTGTTCGACCGCGCGCTGTTCGGCCCGCGGGCGCACCGCTACGGCCTTCCGCGCGACCTCGTGCTGGGCGTGCGCGTCCGGCTGGCCGGCGGCAACCTCATCCGGGGCGGCGGCAAGGTGGTCAAGAACGTGGCCGGCTACGACCTGCCCAAGCTGTTCACGGGCGCCGAGGGCCGGCTCGGCGAGCTGCTCGAGCTGACGCTACGGCTGCACCCCCTGCCCGACTCCACCTGCACCGTCGTCACCGAGCCGTGTGATCCGCGGCCGCTGGAGCAGCTCGCCCCGGCCTGCGTCGAGTACGCCTGGCCCGACGGCGGCATGCTCGTCCGCTTCGAGAGCCCCGCGGCGGCGGGGTTGGCGGCGGCCGCCCGCGAGCTGGTGGGCGGCGAGCTGGTCGCCGACGACGCGGAGCTGTGGGACGCACACCGTCGCCGCCAGGCCGGGCTCGAGCTGCACCGCTGCCCACCGACCGACGCGGCATCGCACTGCGAGCGGCTGCGCGCCGCCGGAGCAACCACGATCGTCGGCCGTTGGGCGCGTGGCTGGCTGTTCGCTGACGTGCCGGCTGATCGGCGTCCACTCTCGCCGCTGGAGCAGCGGGTGATCGAGCGGTTCGCATCGTGAGTGAATAGAAGGGTCTACGGTGGCCAGA
>JAWVDZ010000236.1:0-3334 GCA_033856955.1 Gaiellales bacterium | reverse complement strand
CATCGCCGGCCATCCGCACGGGATCGGCAGCGACGCGATGCCCGGACGGACCACCCGGCGCTGGTGGCTGGACGGCGGGCTTCGCTCGCTCGCACACCGTTTCGAGCTGATCAACCGCACGCAGGTGTTCGAGTGGGTGGCGGCCGCGGGCGTCTCCGCGGTCGCAAGTGGTGATTTTCACCGCCCGGCACATCTCAGCACGTGGAAGACGGTGCTTCCCGCGGAGCGCGACGCGGCCGCGGTGGTCGAGTACCTCCGGTCGCGGGCACCCGCAATGATCGGCCCGGCCGCGGGCCTGTCGGGGATGCGGTTGCTGCCCGGCGACGCCGATCCCGGCGAGTCGCTGGCGCCCGTCGCCGAAGCTCGCTGACCACGCGCTCCCAGGGCGCGTACACTGGTACAGCTCTCGTCCACCACCATGGGGACGCACTCTCGATGTACCTGAAGACGCTCCTCGTCGCGTTCACGCTGACGGTGACGCTTGCCTCGGCGGCGGGCGGCGCCGACGGCGGCGCGATCGTCTTCACCAGTAGCGGCCTCGGCGGCGGCGGGTTCCAGAACGTGATCGCGATCGATCCCTCGGGGAGCGGCCTCGTGCTGGCCGGAGGCGACACCTCCGGCGTGTACAGGTCGACCGACTGGGGTACCACGTGGCAGCCGGCGAACACGGGACTGACAGACACCAGCCAGTTCAAGATCGCCACGATCGAGTTCTCGCCCACCGTGCCGGGGCGCGTCTATGCCGGGGCGGGCAACGCCGGATCGGGCGGCGGATTGCTGGTATCGGATGACGACGGCGTGACGTGGACGGTTCGGTCGGCGGTGCCGCAGTTCGCCGGCGGCGACACGCCGGGCGTGAGCGGCCTGCCGCCCTCCCACCCGCGGTCGACAGGCCATCTGCTGGCGATCGATCCACAGGGCACGATCTATGCCGCCACATTCGCCGGCGGCGTGAAGCGTTCCAGCGACGGCGGACTGACCTGGACGACGCTCGGCCTCGCCGGCCAGCACCTGCGCTCCATCGCGCTTGATCCGGACGACGCGAACGTGGTGATCGTCTCCAGCTACGAGGGCGGGGTGTTCAGGACGGTCGATGCCGGCGGCACCGGAGGGTTCACGGCCGTGGCGGGCGCGCCCACGCGGGTGGAGGAACTTCGCTTCATCGGCAGCGACCTCTACGCAGCGGGCGCCGACGGGCTGGACGTCTCACACGACGCGGGCAGCGCCTGGCAGGCGCTCGCCGCGCCGCCCACCCCCGGCGCGCTGTGGACATCGATCGACGGGCACCAGGCGTGCGGCGCGACCTTCGTCGTCGCCGGCTCGGAATCGGGGGGCTCCGACTCGGTGGTCTCGTCGTCCGACGCCGGCGCCTCCTGGACGGCGCTGGCCGGCGACCCGTCCACGCTCCACACGACCATCGCCGACGCCGCCGGCGATCGCTGGTGGCTGGCGGATCAGACCGCCTACATGCTGGGCGGCGACCACTACACCTCGGCGATGGTGGCCGATGCGGGCGCCCCGGTAGACGGCTGCGGTTCCCGGGCACTGTTCGTGACGGGCCGGTCAGGGATCTGGCGCTCGGTGGACGACGGCGGCGACTGGTATCCGGTGGTGGCCGGCCTGGGGGTGACGATCAACCCCGCAGTCGCGGCCGATCCGTCGGACCCGGGCAGGGTCGGCATCGCCAGCTCGGATTGGGGCTTCCTGGTCAGCCTGGACGGCGGCGGTCACGTGGTGCAACGGCGTGCCGGCAAGCAGGGGTTCGATGCTGCGGCCGACCCCACCCGGCCGCCCGGAGCGGCGCTGCTGGCGACCGGTAACGAGAGCACCAACAAGCTGGGCGAGCTGTGGTCGAGCCCCGACCCGGCCACCACGGCCTGGGTGTCGGAGGGATTGGGAGCGGCCGCCGCGGGCAGGCGACCGCTTGCGGTGGCGGCGAACCTGGTCGGCGGCAAGCGGGTGCTGCTGGCCGCGGTGGACGCGAGCGGCATCTGGCGGCGGGAGGGGACTGCCGCCTGGGCGCGCGTCTCGGCGACCGCCATGGCCACCAAGCAGGCGTACTCCGCCGCGTCGCTGGTCTGGCCCTTCGGCTCGTCCACGGCCTACCTCTATGACCATCGCACCGGCGTCTGGCGATCGAGCGATTCCGGCAGAACCTGGGTCAGGATATGGTCGAAGAAAGCTGCCGGAAAGCTGGTCGGCTATGTCGCTGTCGATCCCGCTCGGCTCAGCCGGCTGTGGGTATCGGCGGCGGACGGCGTGTACCGACTGGACGGCGCCGGTTCAGGCACCGTCGGAAACGGCATTCTCAAGGCGGTGCGGGTGCTTTCCACGTTCCGGCCCGGCCCGCTCGCGATCCAGCCAGACGGCTCGTTGCTGGTGGCGGTGCCCGCGTCCACCTCGGCTCCCGCGTCGCTGCTCCGCACGGTCGACGGAGGGGTCGCCTGGCAGGACGTCTCGGATCCGATCTACCGCGCGACCGGGGGCTACGCGACCGACCTCGCCGTCGGCCCCGACGGGCTGGTCTACGTCTCCACGTTCGGGGACGGCGTGCTGGTGGGGCATCTATGACCGCATGCGCTTCTCGAACCAGTGGTGTGCGTAGGGCTCGTCGTTGAAGCGGTCGACCTCCCGGTAGCCGGCCTGGCGGTAGAGGTTGATCGCCTCGGTGAGGGTGCGGTTCGTCTCCAGGCGGATGACCGTCGCGCCGGCCGCGGCCGCGTCCTGCTCCAACTCGCGCAGCAGGCGGCGGCCGAGGCCCATGCCGCGCACGTCGGGCGACACCCACATCCGCTTCAGCTCGGCGGGTGCCCGGCCGTGGAACTTGAGCGCCCCGCAGCCGACCGGCCGCCCGCGCAGATGCGCCACGCGCAGCAGGCCGGCGGGAGGGATGAGGTCGACGGCGTCCGCGGGGATGCTGAGCGCCGGATCGAAGCCCGCCTCGAATCGCTCGCTCAGCTCGGCGAAGTACTGCTCGATGCACCAGCGGGAGTCGGCGGTGGTTGGATCGGAGACGGCCGTCGTGATCATCGATACCTCGATCAGCCGCTGGACGTCGAGCATCGCGGCGACCAGGCGATCGCGCTGGCGGTCGTCGAGACGCTCGAGCATGCTGGCGACGAGCCCGTCGGAGAGCCGATCGAGCTCCGCCCGCTCGGCGCGTCCGCGCGGCGTCAGGCTGGCGCGCCTGACTCGGCGGTCGGTCGTGCCGGCTTCGACGCGCACCATGCCTTCGGCCTCCAGCGATCGCAGCAGCCGGCTGGCATAGCCGGCGTCGATGCCGAGCCGGCGGCGGAGATCGCGCACGTCGGCGCCGGCGGCCCCGATCTCCCAC
>JAWVDZ010000235.1:0-4005 GCA_033856955.1 Gaiellales bacterium | reverse complement strand
CGCCGTGGACACGCTTGCCGGAGGGTCGGCACCTGTTGGTTCCCTACGACCGATGAACGCCGGTCGCAGCTCCAGCCCCCACCACCGGCACGAAGCTCACCAGCTGAACCTGCCCCTTGATGGCATCCTTGCCGTTCAGCACCTCGAAGTCGGTCGTGCCGTTGCCGTCATGGTCGATCGCAACCGCGTCATCGCCACAGCCGATCGCGGGCTGTGGCACGTCCAGCCGCGTGAAGCTGGCCGAGCCGCCGTTCAGCAGCACGAAGTCGGGCTGATCATGGCCGGAGCCGTCGCACGTCTGCACCACGTAGACGTCGGTCGTGCCGTTTCCATCCGCGTCGCCGATCGCCAGGCCGCGCCCCTGCGTCAGCGCAGCGGCCGTCACAAGCGGGCCAAAGACGCCGGTCGCCGAGCCCATCCGGACGGCGACCTTGAGCTTCACGATCTCGACCAGATCGGGCCGCGCGTCGCCGTTCAGATCGGCCAGCGCGGCATCCTTCCAGACCTTCGACAGGCCGCTGGCGGTGCTGTCGTCCTGGAACGAGACGCCGCCCTGATTGCGATACAGCCGCACACCGGCGCTGGTGCAGATCAGCAGGTCCTGCCAGCCGTCACCGTTCTCGTCGATCGCCTGCGCGCATCCCCCGCCGGGCATCGTGCCCAGCGCCAGGTCGATCCCGTACTCGGGAGCGGAGCGAAACGACGTGCCGCCGACGTTGATGAAGAGCCGATCGGTGGTGGGTATGCCGTCGGGGCGCGGTGACTGGTTGACCACGAACAGGTCGGGGTAGGCATCGTGGTTGACGTCGATGAACGTGGTCGTACGTCCCCTGCCGTACTCGTCCTGTACGCCATAGGCGGCGGCCATGTTTACGAAGCCCCCGCCCGGCTGCTGGATCCACAGCTCGTTGGGATTCACAGTGGTGCCGTAGTGGGTGCCGATCGTGCAGTAGCCGTCCATCAGGCCGTCGCCGTTCACGTCCGCCCATGCGCAGCTGTGGCGGTCGCGCTTGGTGAACGTCCCCTTCGCCGTCTCGGTGAGGTGGCCGGCGCCGTCGTTCAGGAACAGCTGACCGGTGTAGAGCGCGTGCCGACCCAGGTAGAGGTCGGGGTAGCCATCGCCGTTGATGTCGGTCACCGAACCCTGCCAGGTCTTGGTGATCTGCGCGATGCCGGCCTGCTGGGCGACGTCCGTGGCGGTCACGTCGGCGGCAGCCGCAGGAGCACACGCAAGTAACGCCAGCAGCGCGGCCACACAGAAATGCAGGGGGCGGAATATTGCCGAGCCCCCCTCAGGGAGCCGAAACCAAGGTACCACGTCGTGACCACGGGAGTTTCGAGCCGGGTGTAGACTGCCAACATGGATCGAACATACGTTCGCCGTCTCGGTCTCCCCCGCGAGGTGGCCGTCACCACCGACACCTCGGGCCGGCCGGTGGCCGTGGCCGGGCGGCCGGTGGAGCACCTGCGCGACCAGTGGCGGGTGGAGGAGGGCTGGTGGACGAGGCGGCCCGTGCGCCGCGTCTACTTCGACCTGGTGCTGGCAGGTGGCCGGCAGACCGTCGTCTTCTGCGACCGCCGCCGCGGCTGCTGGTACACGCAGCGCACATGATCGAGCTGCACGCCCACTCCTGCTACTCGTTCCTGGACGGCGCTTCCCAGCCGGATGAGCTCGCCCAGCGCGCCGCCGAGCTGGGCTACCCGGCGATGGCGCTGACCGACCACGACAGCCTGTCCGGCTCGCTCGAGTTCGCCCACGCCGCCCGCGGCGCCGGCCTGCGCCCGATCACGGGCTGCGAGGTGACGCTGACCGGCGGCGCACACCTGACGCTGCTGGTCGAGTCCCAGGCCGGCTACCGCAACCTCTGCCGGCTGATCTCGCTGGCACACGTCGACGACCGCCGGATGCCCTCGCTGACGCTGGAGCAGATCGGCCGCCACGCGGGCGGACTGCACTGCCTCTCGGGCTGCGCCCGCGACGGGCTGGTGGCACGCGAGGTGGCGGCCGGCCGGTTGAAGCAGGCGATGGAGGCGGCTCGCACCCTGCGCGCCATCTTCGGCCGCGAACGGCTCGCGATCGAGCTTCAGCGCCCCTACTGGCAGGGCGACGCCCGCCGAAACCGGCTGCTGGGCGAGCTGGCCGGCGCGCTTCGGCTTCGCACGGTCGCCACCGGAGACGTCCATGCCCACACTCCGCGGCGGGCCTACCTCCAGGACGCGCTGGTCGCGATCCGCCACAACATGACGCTCGACGCCTGCGAGCGGGAGCGGCGGGGAAACCACGAGGCGGTGCTGCGAGCGCCGGCCGAGCTGGCCGCCCGCTTCCCGGCCGAGGCGGTGCGCGGTGCGCTGGAGGTGGCCGAGCGCTGCCGGTTCGACATCACCTCGGATCTCGGCTACGCCTACCCCGACTTCGTCTCCGAGACGGGCGAGACCGCGCAGGCGGCGCTGACCCGCATCTGCCGCGACGAGCTCGAGCAGCGCTACGCCGGGCTGCCTCACCGGCGGCAGGCGCGGGAGCGGCTGGACGAGGAGCTGGGCCTGATCGCCCACCACCGGCTGGCCGGCTTCTTCCTGCTGCACCGGGAGATCCTCGAGATGGCGCGCCAGGTGGCGGTGCGGGTGCGCGGTCCCAGCGCCGCCCGCCGCCTGCTCCCGCCCGGCCGCGGACGCGGCTCCAGCGTCGGCTCGATCGTCTGTTACCTGATCGGCCTCTCACACGTCGATCCGATCGCGGCGCGGCTGTTCCTCGGCCGCTTCCTGTCGCGTGACATGGCCAGCGTGCCCGACATCGACATCGACTTCCCCCGCGACATCCGCGAGGGGTTGATCCTCGAGATCCAGAGCCGCTACGGCGACGAGCATGCCGCCCTGGTGGCGGCCTTCCCCACCTACAGGGTGCGGGGAGCGATCCGCGACCTGGGCAAGGCGCTGGCGCTGCCTCAGGGTGAGATCGAACGGATGGCGCGGATGACCGACGGCTGGGACAGGGGCGCCGACTCCGCCAGGCTGCCGCAGGACTCGGACAGCCCGCGCTGGCGCGCATTCCGCTTCCTGATGGACGAGATCATGGGCCTGCCGCGTCACATCAGCCAGCACTCAGGAGGCATGGTGATCGCGTCGACGCCGCTGATCGAGCTGGTGCCGGTGCTGCCGGCGGCGATGGAGGGCCGCCGCATCTGCCAGTGGGACAAGGACTCCTGCGCCGACGCCGGCTTCCTCAAGATCGATCTGCTGGGTCTGGGCATGCTGTCGGCGGTCGAGGAGTGCGTCGACCTGATCGCCCGCACGGCGGCCGAGCCGGTCGATCTCTCGCGGGTCGGCTTCGACGATCCGCAGGTGTACGCCGAGATCCAGGCGGCCGAGACGGTGGGCGTGTTCCAGATCGAGAGCCGCGCGCAGATGCAGTCGATCGTGCGCACCCAGCCCGAGAACCTGGACGACCTCACCGTCCAGGTGGCGCTGGTGCGACCGGGGCCGATCGTGGGCAAGGCGGTCAACCCCTACATCAAGCGCCGCAAGCTGCTGCGCGAGGATCCCGGCTATCAGGTGCCGTTCGACCACCCGTTGCTGGAGGGACCGCTGCGCGACACGCTGGGCGTGATCGTCTACCAGGATCAGGTGCTGGAGGTGGCGATCGCGATGGCCGGCTTCACCACCGGCGACGCCGAGTCGCTGCGGCGGGCGATGAGCCGCAAACGCAGCCACCAGGCGCTTGACGCCCACCGCGAGCGCTTCTGCGCCGGAGCGAAGCAGAACGGCGTGCCCGAGGAGACCGCCCTGATGGTGTTCGAGAAGGTGCTCGGCTTCTCGGGGTTTGGCTTCCCCAAGTCCCACGCCGCCGCGTTCGCGATCCTGGCCTACCAGTCGGCCTGGCTGCACTTGCACCATCCGGCCGAGTTTCTGTGCGCGCTCCTGAACGCGCAGCCGATGGGCTTCTATCCGCCATCCTCGCTCGTGCGCGACGCGCAGCGGCGTGGCGTGGACGTTCTCCCGCCGCACGTC
>JAWVDZ010000234.1:0-2718 GCA_033856955.1 Gaiellales bacterium | reverse complement strand
GCTCATCCTGGTTGGCGGACGCCAGCACCGCCGCCACCACCGTCCCCGGCTCGAGCGTGACGCCGGCGATCTCGGTGCGCTCCGTCACCTGCCGCGTCTGCGTGCCGACCGGCGAGTGCCAGCGAAGCGCCTCCTCGACCGCGGAGGACAGCAGCTGGGGATCGTCGCGCACCTCGGCCAGCGCCGCGGGGTGGCTGAGCAGCGCCCACAGCGTGATGCCGAGCGCGTGTCCCGGCTCCTGCATCCCGCCCAGCAGGATCAGCTTCAGGTTGGACAGCACCTCCGGCTTGGACAGCCGGCCACCGCTGGGTGGCTCGAGGTGGAGCATCTGCGAGAGCACGCTGTCGTCAGGCTCGGCCTCGAGCCGGTCGAGCAGCGGCATCACCCGCCGGTCGATCTCGGCACCGGCCGCATCCGCGATCTCCTGCTTGGCCGGGTCGGACTCGAAGTTGGCGCCGCCCAGCGCCAGCGATCCGAACCACCGGCGCAGCGTGTCGGCATCGACGTCGCCCAGCCCCATCACGGCGCCCAGCGCCAGCACCGACACCGGCTCGCAGTAGGACGCCATCAGCTCGCCGCCGCCGGCGTCGCCAAGCGCGGCGAGGTGGCGCTCGGCGATCGGCAGGATCACATCCGGCGCGTACTGTTCCACGCGCCGCGGCCGCATCGAGGGATCGATCGTGGCGCGAATCCGCTTCTGCCGTTCGCCGTCGAGTGTCAGCATGTTCTGGCCCAGCGTTCGCGTGAGCGGCGAGGACGCGACGTCGGCGGTGAACAGGTCCGGGTGGCGGGCGACATGCTGGACGTCGTCCCAGCGTGTGACCAGGGTCAGCGCGACGGCCGGGATGTGGCAGACCGGCGCGTCCGCCCGCAGCCGGGCGTAGATCGGGTAGGGATCCCGCTCCAGATCCTCGACTGTCACCGACTCCGCAAACGACGAGATGGCGCTCACAGGTGGTGCGTGTACTCGCGGAACTCCCAGTCGGTGACCCACTTCTTGCACCGGTCGAGCTCCGCCGCCTTGATCGTCAGGAAGGTGTTGACCAGCTCCTCGCCCATCGCCTCCTTGATCAGCGTGTCGTTGTCGAGCGCCTCGATCGCCGCGTCGAACGTGCGCGGCAGCGGCACGCACTCCTCGGCGGCCGTCTGCTCGTAGATCAGGCCCTCGAATGGCTCCGGCGGCTCAAGCTTGCGGCGGATGCCGTCCATGCCGGCGAACAGGGCTGCGGCGGTCGCCAGATACGGGTTGGACGAGCCGTCGCCCAGCCGAAGCTCCACCCGGGTGGCCTTGCCCCGCTCGCGCGGCACCCGCGCCATGCACAGGCGGTTGTCGTGGCCCCAGCTGACCAGCGTCGGCACCAGCGCCTCCTCGGTGATGCGGTGGTAGGCGTTCACGGTCGGGTTGAAGAACGCCATCAGCGCCGGGCCGTGCTCGAGGATGCCGGCCAGGAAGTGGTGGGCCAGCTCTGACAGGCCCTCGGCGCGGTCGCCGTTCAGCAGGTTGGCGCCCGAGTCGTCGCCCAGCGAGAGGTGCAGGTGGAAGCCGGAGCCCTCGTCGTCGTTGAAGGGCTTGCCGATGAACGTGGCCAGCAGGCCGTTGATCGCCGACATCTCCTTGACGGTGGTCTTGAACAGGAAGGCGCGGTCGGCGGCGTCAAGCGCATCCGAGTGGCGCAGGTTGATCTCGTACTGCGAGCGGCCGAACTCGTGGTTGGCGGCGAACGCGCCCAGCCCCAGGTCGGCGCAGGCGTGCATCATCTGGCGCAACAGGCCGCGCGGGTCGGCCACGGCTCCCACGGTGTAGACGTGGCTGTCGTTGTTCACGTAGCGCGAGTAGCCGTTGGGCTCGGCCGCGTCCGGCTGGCAGAGGTAGAACTCGAGCTCCGGTCCCATGACAGGAACCAGACCCTCGGCCGTGTACTCCGCGACCGCCCGCTTGAGGACTCCGCGCGAGTCGACGCCGAAGTTCGAGCCGTCCATCCGCTCCAGGTCGGCGATGCACCAGGCGACGGCCGGGTCCCAGGGCAGCTGGGCGAGCGTGCCAGTGTCGGGCCGGGCGACGATGTCCTGGAAGCCGTGCTCGAAGCCGGCCACGACGTTGTGGCGCAGGTCGACCGTCATGATCGCCTCGCAGTGCGCGGCGCCGTCGTCCACAAGGTGCTCGAAGAAGGTGGCCGGGAACTCCTTGCCGCGGCAGATTCCGTGCAGGTCGGGATAGCAGATGCGGACGGTCGTGACGCCCTTCTGCTCGAGCTCGGCCAGCTTGCTGTCTGCCATCTACCACCCTTTCCGTGAGTTGCGTCGTCAGTGTACTTAGAGCCCTACCGGGATAGGCTCTTAGGCGCCGGTGACCCTCACCGGCATCGACTTGTACGCGTTGGTGAAGTTCGATTCGATCCGCCGCGCGGGAGCGGTCTGCTCGATCGAGCCCAGCCGCGGAAGCAGCTCCTCGAACAGCACCCGCGTCTCCAGCTTGGCGAGGTGCGCTCCCAGGCAGAAGTGGGGGCCGCCGCGGCCGAACGTGACGTGGTTGTTGGGCTTGCGCTCGATGTCGAACCGGAGCGGCTCCGGGAACTGGCGCTCGTCGAAGTTGCCCGAGATCAGCCACAGCACGACCTTGTCCCCGGCGCCGATCCGCGTTCCGTGCAGCTCGATGTCGCTGGTGGCGGTGCGCCTGAAGTGGATCACCGGCGATGACCAGCGCAGCATCTCCTCGAC
>JAWVDZ010000233.1:0-13544 GCA_033856955.1 Gaiellales bacterium | reverse complement strand
AGCTGTACCTGATCCGCCAGTTTGGATCGATCGCCTACAGCACGACCCCGTGACCGGCCGCTGGTCGAACGGCCCGCCACCGCCGACCCAGGGCCTCTGGCCCGTCGTCGCCAATCTCGGCAACCTGATCGTGGCCGTGGGCGGGGTGCAGGCGGACTCCTCGAGCCTCTCCGCGGCCGACACCACGGTATCGCTCGATACCTCTCCCTGAGCGCGTCTAGAGTTGTCGCGACACCGATCCAGGAGGAGCGATGGAGCATGACACGCGGCATGAGCGGGGCATCGCTCGGCTGAGAGAGCTGGACGATGAGCCGGGTGGAGATGCGTTCATCGAGCGGATGGGCAGCCCGATGGGTGAGTGGCTGGTGGACTGGGTGTTCGGCGAGGTCCACACCCGCGACGGCCTCACGGCCCGCGAGCGCGAGCTGATCATCGTGGCGGTGCTGACGACGATCGGCAGCTCCGACCCGCAGGTGGCGGCGCACATCCGCGCGCTGCGGGCGATCGACGTACCGTGGCAGGAGATCGAGGAGACGATCCTGCAGACGGCGCCCTACGCCGGCTTCCCGCGTGCGATCAACGCGCTGAAGGTGTTGCGGACGGAGCAGGGTCGATGAGGGCGGTGCGGTTCGTCGACCCGTCCGGCGCGGTGAAGCTGGGACGGCTCGACGGCGAGGTGGTGTACGACGCCGGGCCGGCCGGCCCGCTCGGCTTCGTCCCCAGCTCGGAGGGGTGGCAGAAGATCGCCGATGCCTCCGGACTGGCGCATCCCACGGAGGAGGTGCGGCTGCTGCACCCCACGGTGCCTGTGAAGCTGATCGCGATCGGGCTCAACTACCGCGATCACGCCGAGGAGTCGGAGCTCGAGATCCCTCCCGTGCCGGTGGTGTTTGCCAAGTGGGCGACATCGCTGACCGGCCACCGTCATCCGATCGTGATCCCGCGCGAGGAGACGCGCCCGGACTACGAGGGCGAGGTGGCGGTGGTGCTGGGCAGCGATGTCTACCGGGCGGACGAGGCGGCCGCGCGGGGGGCGGTGGGCGGCATCACGGCTTTCCACGACGTCTCCGGCCGGCGCGCCCAGCTGGAGACGCCGCTCCGCCAGTTCACGCTCGGAAAGAGCTTCGACACGTTCGCGCCGATGGGGCCATGCGTGACCATCGCCGACGCCGTCGACCTGGCCGACATCGACATTGCCACCTCGGTCAACGGCGAGCAGCGCCAGTCATCCAACACCCGGAATCTGATCTTCTCGATCGTGGAGCTGATCGTGTACCTGTCCAAGGGGATGACGCTGCATGCCGGCGACGTGATCGCCACCGGCACCCCCGGCGGCGTCGGCGACTCCCGCGTGCCGCCGCTCTACCTCGCCGACGGCGACGTGGTGGACGTGACGGTGTCGGGCGTTGGGACGTTGTCGAACACGGTGGCGCTGGAGCGGTAGCGCGGCCGGTACCGGCCGCGGCCCGTCGTGCGGCGGTTCGGGGTCAGACCCCTCCGCGGGCGGCGTTGCGAGATCGGCACGGATTCGACACGCCTTGCGGCAACGATTGGGGTGCTGACCCCGCAGGGGTCTGACCCCTCCCCGAGCCGCAACCAGGCCACACCCAAAGCGGGCCGCTACTCCGCCCGCCACACCACCTTGCCGTCCACCACCGTCAGCAACACCGGCAGCTCGGGCAGGTCATCTGCGTCGCACTCGACGGGGTCGTGCGCGAAGCCGGTCAGGTCGCCGCGGTAACCGGGGGCGATCCGGCCGGCCACGGACTCGTCGCACACCGCCAGCGCCGCCTGCGTCGTGTAGCCCTCCAGCGCCTCGAGCGCGGTCAGACGCTGATGCTCCCCGTACGCCTCGGCCGAGCGATCGCCGGGCCGGCGACGAAGCCGCGCCCAGGCCATCCCGATCCGTGGATCGAAGCCGGCCACCGGCCAGTCAGATCCCAGCGCCAGCACCGCACCCGATCGGCGCAGCTCGGCCGTGCGGAACGCTCGTGCGGAGCGCTCTGGCCCCAGCGCCTGGCTCCACGGATCGGCGAGATCGGGCGTCATCCACTGCAGGTGCAGCGCCTGCTGCGAGGCGACGACGCCCTCGGCGGCGAACCGCGGCAGCTGGTCGTCCTGCATCGTCTCGATGTGCTCGACGCGGTGCGGTCCACGCTCGACGCGACCGGCCGCCAGGTAGGCGTCGAGCGCGCAGCGCACGGCACGATCTCCGATCGCGTGGGTGATCGACGGCGCGCCGGCCGCGGCGAAGCGGCGGATCACGTCTGCGTATCGCTGCGGGTCGGGCCAGTTCGGCTCGGTGCTCTTTCCATGGGTGTCCGGCGTCTCCAGCCACGCGGTGCCGGGCTCGACAACGCCGTCGATGAACAGCTTTGCCCATCCGGATCGCCACAGCCGCCCGCTCTGGGCGCCGGCGGCGACGGCCTCGTCGATCTGCTCGTCGTCCATCGTCGGTTGCACGTTGAACGGCACCACCTGGCGCAGGCTGAGGCGCCCGCTGCGTTCGAGTGCGCGGCACTCGTCCGGCGTGGCCAGAGTGCCGTCCATCATGTGGGCCGCCGTCAGGCCGACACGGTTCATTGCGCTGAGGCCGTTGGCGATCAGCTCCAGCCGCCGCTCGTCGCTTCGCTCGGGCATGACCGTCACGATCAGCTGGACCGCGTTCTCGCGCAGCTCGCCGGTCGGATGGCCGTCCGGGCGGCAGACGATCTCGGAGGCGTCGTCGAAGCTGCGGGCGCCCGTGACCCCGGCCGCCGCGAGTGCCCGCGGAGTGGCGAGCGCGGTGTGGAAGTCGAAGAAGGTGAGCAGCGCGGGGTTGCCGCCGACGGCATCGGCGAACAGCTCGCCCGAGGCCTCGATGCCGTCGAACACGCGGTATTCCAGCGAGTGGCCGGTGATCCACTCACCGTCGCCGCAGCGGCGCCGCTCGGCCAGCAGCCGCTCGCGCACCTCGTCCACCGTGGCCGCGCCGGCCAGATCCGCGCCCTGCGTCTCGATCGCGCCGATGAACGAGTGGATGTGGCTGTCGGTCAGGCCGGGCACGATCGCCATGCCTCGCCCGTCCACCGCCTCGGCGCCCGGCGGGCAGGACGCGCGTACCTCGTCGTCGTCTCCCACGGCCACGATCACGCCGTCGCGAATCGCGATCGCCTGTGCGAAGGGCCGGGCGGGATCGAGCGTGCGCACCTCGGCACCGATTACCAGCAGGTGGTTCACGAGGTGGCGTTCCTGGCCGGCGGAGCAACCGGGGGGTGCGCCGAGATATGTGTTCGCGTCAGGTGCTCGGCGAGGCCGGCGTCGCCGTCGGCGATCGCGTCGGTGATCCGCTCGTGCTCCTCCGCCCAGGCCAGCAGGCCGCCCGGGCTTTCGCCCGCCTGCGCCTCGTAGATGGGAACGCCAATCCGCGGTACCCACAGCATCTCCGCGAACCGGGTCAGGTGGGGATTGCCCGACGCGGCCGCCAGGGCCAGGTGGAACTCGCGGTTGGCGGCATAGTTCGCGTCGCGATCGCGGCGAGCGCTGCGCTGAAGGGCGACCGCTCTTCGCATGCGGGCGATCGCGTCCGGGTCGCGCCGTTCTGCCGCGAGCCGGGCGGCCCCGGGCTCGAGTGCCACGCGTGCCGCCCATGCGTGGCGCATATCGCCGAAGTCCAGTTCGGACACCGTCGCACCGCGGTTGGGTGAGAACTCGACCAGGCCCTCGGTCGACAACCGCCTCAGCGCCTCGCGCAGTGGCGTACGTGAGACGCCCAGCTCGTCGGCCAGCGAAGCCTGGCGGAGACGAGTCCCGCGGGCCAGTTCCCCAGCAAGAATGCGCTCTCGCAGCGCGGCGTAGACGTGGTCGACGACGCTTTGGATGCGAAGCGGCGACACCGCTGTTGGGGGTTCTTGTACGTCCATGGCCTTTGCATACATTACGCCGTCAAGACGGTGGGTCAAGCGACAGCCGGGGTCTTGACGACGGCAGATTGTCGTGCGAATGTATCCAAGTTGTATCCCCGACCGAGGAGGGAGTCATGTCAGAGGCCGCACCTGTGCCGGCCACGGGAGGCGAACTCGGCGAGCGACGTCTGGGCACGCTGGCTGCGGTTGCGCAGGCTTTGGCAATCGGCCCGATGTTCTCGACGGCGATCGTTCTGAGCTTCGTATCCAATCCGATCAACGGCGCAAGCTTCAACACCCCTCTGAGCGTGCTGATCGCCGGCCTCGGCGTGCTGGCGATCGCCTACTCGCTCGCCCTGTTCGCGCGTCTCTACCAGGGGGCGGGCGCGGTGTACGAGTACCTCACGCAGGGGGCGCATCCCGCCATCGGCATCTTCGCTGCAGGCGTCTTCTTCACCGGAACGCTGTTCCTGGGTGGTGGCGGTATCTATATCGGCCTGGGAATTCTCACCCAGGGGTTCTGGGTGGCGCACATCTCGACCTCGACGATCCCAGCCTGGTGGCTCCTGGCGTTGCTGTTCCTGGCGCTGGTACTGATCCTGAACTACATCGGCGTACGCATCGCGATTGGCGCCATGCTCACCTTCGCGGCGCTTTCGTTCACGCCGATGCTGATTCTGGCGGTGGCGATCATCGTCCAGGGCGGGGCGGACGGCAACACCCTTTCGGTCTTTGACCCCGGGACGACATCCGTTCGAACCGTCTTCAACGGGGTGATGCTTGGCATCCTTCTGTTCGTCGGCTTCGAGGCGGCCGCGTCGATCGGCGAAGAGAGTCACGACCCGACCAGGTCGATTCCCCGTGCCCTGCTGGCAACCGTGGCCGCGTCCGCCGCCTTCTTCGTCATCATGGCCTACGCCATATCGATCGGGCTGGGCAAAGAGGTCGTGGACGGTGGGGGGTGGGCCTTTGATCCGGCCGCCCTGGACAAGGTGGCGACCGAATACGTCGGCTCGTGGTTCGCGACGATCATCGATCTGGTCGTGATCCTGGACGCCACAGCGCTGGCCCTGGCGATCTGCGTCACGATCGGCCGCGGATACTTTGCGCTCGGCAGAGACGGGCTGCTGCCCTCCTTCTTCGCCAAGACGTCGCGGCACAATACGCCGTGGGTCGGCAACCTTGTGATCGCCATCGGCGGCGGCGGGCTGATCCTGCTCGGGCTGTACAGCCACACGCTCGACCGTTTCGTCGGGCCCCAAGCACTGCCGTCCCGCGAGTTCGCCGCCTTCCTCGTCGCGGCGACGGCCGGATCGTTTGCGGTGGAACTCGTGTACCTGTTCCTGTCTGTCGCAGCGGTCAGGTTGTTGGTTCGTAGCGGGGCCGTCTGGTGGCAGTATCTCGTCGTCCTGGTGGCCATTGCGACGCCGATACTCGGCTTCTACGGGGCGCTTGATCCAAAGCCACATGACACCACCAACCTGAACTGGCTGGCGCTGTACTGGGCGCTGGGCACCGTCGTGTTGTCGGCGATCTGGTTTGGTGTCGTCCGCATCCTCCGTCCGGAGAACGTTGCGAACGCGGCCGCTTATGCTCGGGCGCATCATGGCGTTCCTCCGCTGGATGAGAACTTGGACTTCTCGCCGGCGCCGCCGGACACGACGATCTGATCGACATCTGCACCGGCCCGCCTCGGGGTTCCCACCCCGGGGCGGGCGGGTTGTGCTCGAATCCGCTCAGTGCTAAAACTCCTGTGAATCCCTCGTAACAGGAGGCACAAGTGCGTGTCGATGAGATCATGCAGACCGACCTGGTCAGCTGCGGTCCCACGGCGACCGTCGTCGAGGCGGCCGCCACGATGTGCGCCCGCAGCGTGGGCGCGTGTCTGGTGATGGAGGGACCGCGGCTGGTCGGCATCTTCACCGAGCGCGACCTGCTGCGCGTGTTCGCTCTCGGCGAGGACGTCCGCGAACGCACCGTCGGCGACCTGATGACCCGGAACGTGACGATGGCCCCGCCCGACGCCGACGTGATCTGGGCGGCCGACACGATGAAGCGGATCCGGGCGCGGCACCTGCCGGTGGGCGAGGACGGCATGGTGGCGGGCATCATCTCGCTACGCGACCTGTTCGCGATGGCGGAGGCGGTGCTGCGGCTCGACCCGGACGGCGCCGCCACGGCGCAGGAGATGCTGGCCGCGGCCAGCGGCCGTAGGCAGGAGACTGCGTAAAAGATCTGCTGTCGCGGCTACACGCCGGTCTTCACCGACACGCCTGACAGCGTCTCGGCGAACACGGCCGCGATCCGAGCGATCTCATCCTCGCCGATCACGAATGGCGGCGAGACCTGCAGCGAGTGGCCGGCCAGGCCACGCGTGAGCACGCCGCGCTCGCGGCATGCGGCCACGATCCTGTCGACCAGCCCCGGATCGGCCGCTCGCGCGGCAGCGTCGATCTCGACCGCCGCCAGCAGGCCGACACCGCTTCTCACGTCGCTGACCAGCGGCAGTTCGGCCAGCGGCCGCATCGCCTCGGCAAGCACCGGCTCGAGCCGCGCGACCCGCTCCAGCAGGCCCTCGCGCTCGAGGATGTCGAGGTTGGCGAGGCCGGCCGCGCAGACGCTGGGATGACCCGAGTACGTGTAGCCGTGGCGGAACATCGCCTGGCCGGGCGTGCTCCAGAACGGCTCCTGCACCCGCGGCGCGACCACGACCGCGCCCAGCGGCAGGTAGCCGGATGTGATGCCCTTGGCGCAGGTGATGATGTCCGGCGTGATGCCGAAGCGGTGGCAGCCGAACCAGGTGCCCAACCGGCCGAAGCCGCAGATCACCTCGTCCGCGATCAGCAGCACGTCGTGAGCGGCGCACAGCTCCTGCACCCGCTGCCAGTATCCGGGCGCGGGGTGGAAGATGCCGCCGGCGCCGATCACCGGCTCACCGATGAAGGCCGCGATCGAGTCGCCGCTCCGCTCGAAAAGCTGCTCCAGCGCGGCCGTGTCGTCCGTGCCGACCGAGGCCGTATCGGCCACCAGCGATCCGAATCCCTCGAGGTTGGCGGGGATTCCGGCCAGGCTGGTGCCGTAGGCGTTCATGCCGTGGTAGCTGCGCTCGCGGTGCACGATCGTGCGCTTCTGGGGCCGGCCCATCGCGTGCCAGTAGCGGAGCGCCAGCTTGCCGGCCGTATCGACCGCGTCCGAGCCACCGCTGGCGAAGAACACGGCTCCGTCCGCGAACGGTGCCAGCGCCGAGACGCGCTCGGCCAGCTCAACGGCGGGCCGGTTGGTGGTCGACCCGAAGAGGTCGTAGCCGGCCAGCTCGCGCATCTGCGCGGCGGCCGCGTCGGCGATCTCACCCCGGCCGTGGCCGACGGCGCAGTACCACAACCCGCCCTTGGCGTCCACGTACTCGCGCCCCTGCTCGTCCCAGACGCGCGCGCCCTCGCCGCGGACGACCACGAACTCGCCGTCCTTGACGGTCGCCATATCCGCGAACGGGTGCCAGAGTCTGCTCACTGCGAGGACGATACCAGCGCCTCGAACAGCGACGCGCCGCCCGCGTCCGGTTCGGCATCGGGATGCCACAGCACGCCGATCGCGAACCGGCGGGTTGGATCCTCGATCCCCTCGATGATGCCGTCGTGGGCGTGCGCGGCCGCCACCAGCCCGTCGCCGAGCCGGTCGACGCCCTGGTGGTGGTGTGAGAACACCTCGGCCCGCTCACCCACGATCTGCCGCAGGCGGCTGCCCTGGACGGTGGTCACCTCGTGCCGCCCATAGGTGGTGTCGTCGGCGCGATGGGGCGCCTGGTCGAGCACGTCCTCGAGGTGCTGCACGAGCGTGCCCCCGCGGGCGACGTTCAGCAGCTGGAATCCGCGACAGATAGCGAGCAGCGGGAGGTCGTGCTCGAGCGCGCAGCGCGCCAGGGCCAGCTCGACCGCGTCCCGGCGCTCGTGGCGCGGTCCGGTGCGGGCGTGCCTCTCGGCGCCGTACACCTCGGGCGCGATGTCATCACCACCGACGAACACGATCCCGTCCAGCATGTCGATCATGTCCGCGGGATGGTCGATCAGGTACGGATCGGCGGGGATCACGATCGGGCGGCCGCCGGCCAGCCTGGTTCCCTCGATGTAGCCCTGGAACGTGACCGTGGCGCCGGCCCGCCAGCTTCCCAGCGTGACCGGCGCCCAGTAGCTCGTGATCCCGATCGTGGGGCGGCTCAATCGCCCGCCGTCGCGGGGTTCACCAGCGGTACCTCGACGCTGCGGTCACGCACCGGCTTGCCGAGGATGTATCCGAGCACGGCGAAGGCGACCACGATCGCGAGCGTACCCAGCGTGAACACCTCGAAGCGGAGACGCGAGACTCCCCAGTAGCCGACGAAGCCGTAGTCGGCGTTGAACACCCGCTCGAGCGTATCCGGGAAGATCGCGACCCAGGATCCCATCAGCGTCCAGAACGTGCAGATTCCGCCGACGACCCACAGCCCCAGGTTTCCACCTGGTACCGAGAACACGCGTGGCACGTCGGGGTGGCTGTAGCGCAGCTTGATCAGAGCGGGGAAGATCAGGATGTAGGACACCAGCGTGGTCGAGATGGCCATGTACAGCACCACCGTGAACGTATCCGCCTGGCTGCTCGACAGCAGCTTGACCGCAGCCACCATGAAGATGGTGGAGGTGACTCCGGATAGAACGTTGACGCGCACCGGGGTGCCCAGCTTCTCGTTGAAGACCCCGAACCAGGGGATGAATGCGCCGTCGTAGGCGGCCACCGCCTGGATCCGGTCCGATCCGATCATCCATACCGCTCCGGATGTGATCAGCGCGAAGATGAAGCCGAGCGCCATCAGGTCGGTGAGGAAGTCGCCGGCGCTGCCGTAGACGCCGAACATCGTGTGCACCGCGTCCATGAAGCCGCTGATGCCTGTGATCGCAGTCGTGGGCAGAACCGTGACGATGCCGAAGATCGGCAGGCCATAGGCGATCGACGAGATGATGGCGCTCTTGGCAACCGACCGCGGCACATCGCGCTGCGGATCCTGCATCTCCTCGGCGGCACCGTTCGCCAGTTCGAAGCCGACGAACCCGAAGATCAACAGCGGCACCAGGCCGATGAAGATCGCGGCGGTGGGCTTGAAGTCCCCGGCGCCGTAGCCGTGCACGCCATGCTTGATGGCATAGACGACCGCCGTGAATGAGAAGAAACCGAGCACGGCGAAGCGTGCGAACGCGCCCGCGTTTGGGATCCACTTGCCGTGTTTGAGTGAGACGATGGCGACCCCGATGCTGATCCATATGAACACGAACTTGAAGGCGTAGTCACCGAAGCTGCCGACTCCCACCCCGTGGATGTTCGCGCTCCAGGCGTCGGTCGCCACGAAGCAGAGCGATCCGCCCACCCAGAAGGGATTCGTCACCCAGTAGAGCACAGCTCCGATGCCGGCCGGCAGTCGACCCCAGGCGAGCTTCATCCACTCGTACGGGCCACCCTCTTGCGGGAACGCCGTGCCCAGCTCGGCCATCAACAGCGCATACGGGTACATGAAGAAGATGACGAGCACGACGACCCAGGTGAATGCCTGTGCGCCGTAGCTGGCGGCCTGCCCAAGCAGATCCAGGCCGACGATGGCGCAGACCGTGAACAGCACCACGTCGAGGTGGCCGAGGCTCTTGACCAGCTTTCGCTTCTCTTGCAGCGCGAACTCGGTGGTTCGCTCGATTGGTGGGACGTGGGATGCCATGCGGCGCCTCCGGTTGAGGACGTGTTCGAGACGGCGACGCTACGCCAAGATCGCGCTGCTGTCTAGGGAGCCAATCACCCAACCCTTGCGAGCTTCAGCCGGCGGCGAGCGCGGACAGCGTTGCCGCGCCGAGCACCACAGCGTTGCGATCGATGTCGCCCAAACGGCGCGCCATCTCGTCCTCGAGCGCGTCGCTGGCCCGCCGTGCCAGACGGCGGCCCTCGTCGGTCAGCCGTGTCCAGCCCTGTGAGCCGCCGCGCTGCGCGTAGCCGCGGGCGGCCAGGCGCAGTGCTATCTGCTTGGCCTGGCTGGGGCTCGCAGCCAGCAGGTCGGCCAGCACCTTGGTGCTGACGGCTCCCTCATCGGGACAGTCGCTGAGCAGGAGCAGGGCGTACAGCTCCATCGGCCGGAGGCCGATCTCACGTGCGGTTTCGAGCACGGAGCGGTCGAGAGATCGAAGCAGCCGCAGCCCCGCCGGCACACCGGTGGGCGTGTCCGGTGCAGCGGGAGGGGGATTGGTGACTAGCGCGAGCCGGACGGCGCTGCGGCTGGTGGAGTGGTTCACGCCCATCAGGGGATCTTTCCCCATCCGTGCCCGTCGCGCCCTAACCGTTTTGCGGTAATTGTGATCTGCGATCCGGGGCCGGATCAGCGGTCGTCGTCGCCATCTGGCGCGAAGACTTCGTCGCCGGCCTCGAGCTCGCCGAAGCCATGCTGCTCGAGCAGCGCCGCCACCGCGAGCCAGCTTTTGGGCGGCTCCGCGCGGGAGGCGTCAGGCGGGCGGGGGCTGTCGGGGGATGGGTGCACGGGCGCAGCACGGTAGCGGCGGCTGCGGGAGTGCGCAACAGGCAAGTTCGCTCTTTGCGAGCTACCCGCGTGCGTCGAGTCGGATCGTCCACGGATCGATCGATTCGATCACGAGGTGCGACCGTTGCCACGGATCTCGTGCCAGTGTCGCGCGGATCGCGTCCTCTGAATCCGCCTCGACGGCATGCACGACGCGGAACTCGTCCGACAGGGG
The DNA here is from genome assembly GCA_033856955.1 of Gaiellales bacterium. GTDB lineage: Bacteria > Actinomycetota > Thermoleophilia > Gaiellales > JAICJC01 > JAICYJ01. Next base: position 2,902 of record JAWVDZ010000233.1, on the reverse strand, counting down.
CCCGCCCAGCACGATGAAGCCGGACTCCGCCAGGTCGTCCATGAACGCCGCGTGCTCTTCCCACCCTGACTGCTCTTCCAGCGGCCGGCCGGGCTGCCACTCCGGGCCGGCACGATGGAGTACGACCAGGAACATCGCCACTCCGTGAGTGTATCGCGGGCCGCTTTGGGGTCTGACCCCGAGTGGGGTCTGACGCCTCCAAGGCCGACCACCAACCTTCAGTCGCCGACGTAGGGATGCCCCCGACGCCAGGCAACGGCTGCGCCGCTGATACTCGTCGCATGGACACGTCCATCAATCTGCTCATCCTCGCTGCGTTCTTGGGCGCGCCCGGCCTGCTGATCGGGATCCCTGCGGGTCGCAAGGTGGCGCAGTTCGGTGGCTCCTCGGCGATCGCGCTGGTGGCCGGCGCTGTGACTGGCCTCGCGTGTGGCGCGGTTCCGGCCGTGGCGCTCGTTATCGACGTTCAGTCGAGCACCGACGCCAACGCCGCGATCGCTCTGATCTTCCTTCCGCTGCCGCTCTTCGCCAATCTCCTGACCGGCACGCTGGCAGCCTTCGCCGCGTACGAGCGGTTGATGCGACGAGCAATGACTACTTGATCGATTTGGTGAATCGAACATTGACGACCTGGTCGGTCTTCACCTGGACGGCTGCGAGGGGCGGTAGAAGCGGGTAGTTGAACCGCGCCGTCAGCGTGTACCAGCCCGGCACCAGTCTCAGGCTGAACCTCCCGTGCGCATCGGTCGTGGGATGACTGACGTATCTTCCGCCCGTTGGGGTTCTGATCGTCAGGGCGATCCGCGCATTCTTGAGTGGTGTCCCTGCCGGATTGACCAGCGCAGGGCCGCCCTGCATCACGACCATCCCGCGCAACTCCCCGGTCGGAATAGGCGCGGTCGGTTCGCCGCACGCACCACCCTGGTCGTTGCACTCGCCGGCGGAGCCGCCAAGGCAGCCAGAAGTCACCAGCGCTAACACGGTCACGACCAGTGCCGGAAGTCGACTCATTATCCGTCGGGAACCGAGACCGGATCGCCGAGCGCGGCGAGATCGGGTTGGTGGTCGTTGGGCTCGAGGAAGTAGAAGTCGCTCACCGATAGCGTCGACTCATCGACCTCGTAGATCGCCGGACCGCCGCGGAAGTGCGCGACGTCGTTGCCCGGGTAGCTGCACACGTCGCAGACAAGATCACCTCGAATGACGATCACGTACACCTTCCGCGTCGTGGCGTGCCACCCGTCTCCCTGGCCGAGCACCTGAGCCGCCTCTGTCCCGCCGGCCTCGACGACGGTGACGCTGTAGTCGGTCGGATTCCCGAGGCCCTTCACCGCCCAGCGGGCGAACTCGGCGATGCGATCCAGCGGAAAGCCGCTGTCAATGCCGGATGCCGGCAGTGGCTGATCGGCCGCCGACGACGACGGGGGATCGCCAGCCGACTGTGCGGAGCCACAGCCTGCCGGGAGGATGACGGCCAAGAGGCAGCTCAGCGTTCCCAGCACGGCCCTCATTCCGTGATCCCCAAGACGTCTCATCGGTCTCTTGGACGGCCGGAGGCTTCGCGAAGTTCCCTGTCCGCGCGGCAATCGACCGCTGCAGCGATGGCGAACGTGGCGCAGGTTCTACCGGTTTAGCCAGATGATCATCACGACAAACCCCACAGTGATCCCGAGGCCAAGCGTGACGCCGAGCAGGACGGCCCAGCGGGGCGTATTCGTGGGTTCGCCAACCGACGGGAGACTGGTGTCGAGAAGAGAGGGCTTGGATTTCTCATCAACGGATGAGTTGTGACCGCCGACGATGCGCCCAAACGAGCGGTTGCATTCCGCCCAGTCCCAGTCCCAGTCCACGTTGCGGGCCTTCATGGGCTCGCGCAGCCAGCGGCCAATCTTCGACACGATATCTATGGTATCCAGGCGACTGAGGAGCCGTTGGGGAGCTATGCGGATGAGAGGACTTGAACCTCCACGACCTTACGGCCACACGGACCTGAACCGTGCGCGTCTACCAATTCCGCCACATCCGCGTGTGGAGCCGGGATTCTAGCGAGGCTTGCAGGCGCCCGTCAGCAGGTGCGAGGCCTCGTCGTCGGAGTAGCCAAGCTCGGCCAGCACCTCGGCTGCGTGCTCGCCCAGCGCCGGCGGCGGCAGCCGGCTGCCGGGGCGCTCGTGCTCGAACCGCATCGGCGAGCGCACCAGCTGGATCTCGCCGGCGGTCGGGTGCGCGGTCGTCTCCACCATGTGCGCGGCGGGGCCGGCGAACGTCTGGGGGATCGTCAGCACCGGGCCGCCCGGCACGTGCGCGCGCTCCAGCACGGCGGCCCACTCCGACACCGTGCGGCTGGCGAGCAGCGTCCGCAGCTCCGGCACCAGCTCCTCCCGCCCCTCGACTCGCCCGGCGTTTGTCTGCCAGCGTGGGTCGTCGGCCAGGTCGTCCCGGCCGGCCTCGCGGCAGAAGCGGCGGAATTGGTCGTCCGTGCCCGCGGCCAGGTTGATGTAGCCATCGGCGGCGTGGAACGTCTCGTAGGGCACGATCGAGGGGTGGGCATTGCCCAGGCGCTGCGGCTCGATGCCGCTGATCAGCCAGTCACCGGCTCTGTTGGCGAGCCAGGCAACCTGCGCGTCCAGCAACGACACCTCGCATGCCCGGCCCTGTCCGTCCCGGCCGCGTTCGACCAGCGCCGCCAGCACCGCCGAGCTGGCGAACAGCCCGGCCACGATGTCAGAGATGGCAACGGCGACCTTCATCGGATCGCCGTCCGGCTCGCCGGTGATGCTCATGATGCCGCCGATGCCCTGCATCAGGAAGTCGTAGCCCGGCCGTTCGGCATCCGGGCCGTCGGACGGATAGCCCGCGATCGTACAGTGCACCACGCGCGGGTTGAGCTCCAGCACGGCCTCCG
>JAWVDZ010000232.1:0-4526 GCA_033856955.1 Gaiellales bacterium | reverse complement strand
CCACCGCGCAGGATCTGAGTGAGCCGTGTGCGGCCGACCGATCCGCCGGTCTCGTCCACCGCCAGCAGCACGGCGGCGCGCTCGTCCACGACCAGCGGAGACCGCGACGCGCGGTCGCCGTGGTTGTCGCAGCACAGGTCGTCCGGCCGGGGAGCGGCGGTATCGCCGAAGTACCCGAGCAGCGCCTGCCGCCGGCAGCCGTCGCCGGCGGCGTAGGCGTCGATCGCCTTCAGCCGCTCCCAGCGCAGGTTCTCCTGCCGCTTCATCGCGACCATCGCCGCAGCCAGGTGCGGACGGCTGAGCGCCGGCGCGGCCAGCCGGCCGGCAAAGCTGCCGTTGCGGGCCGGGAACAGCTCGACGGCGCCGGCCCGTTCCAGCACCGCAACCGCCACCCGCGGTTCGCCCACCGGGATCTCCGACTCCATCAGGCCGAACACGCCGTTCGGATCGGCGCGGCCGGCCAGCACGCCGTGCACCTGCTGCAGTTGCTGGGAGCTGAGCCGAGCCCTCTCGATGAAGAACACCACGAGCCCCTTGTCCGAGGCCGAGTAGAGCAGCGTGCAGACGGCTGGCAGTCCGTCCCGCCCGGCGCGGCCGGCCTGCTGGTAGTACTCCTCCGGCGAGGACGGGATCATCCAATGCACGACCGAGCGCACGTCCGCCTTGTCGATGCCCATGCCAAAGGCGGTGGTGGCGGTGACGGCCTGGAGGTCGCCGTTGACGAACTCGTTCAGCGTGCTCGTGCGCTGCTGCGGCGGCAGCCCGGCATGGTATGGAGCCGCCGAGATTCCGTCGGCCAGCAGGTGCGCGGCCACCTCCTCGCAGGTCTTTCGACGCCCGCAGTAGATCACGGCCGGCAGCCGCGAGCGATCCTTGAGATGGGCCAGCAGCATGCGCGGCTTGCCGGCGTCGCCCGCCACGTGCACGACCTCGAAGAAGAGGTTCGGCCGGTCGAAGCCGGTGCGGGCCATCACCGGGTCGCGGAGGCCGAGCGCCTGCACGATGTCGCGGGCGACACGCGGCGTGGCGGTGGCGGTGAGGGCCAGGGTGGGCGGCGAGCCGAGGCGGGCGCGCACGTCCGCCAGGCGCAGGTAGTCGGGACGGAAGTCGTGACCCCATTCCGAGAGGCAGTGGGCCTCGTCGATCGCCAGCCGGGTCACGTCGGCCTCGCCGATCGCGTCCAGGAAGCGACGGCTGGAGAACCGCTCGGGAGCGACGTAGACGAGCCTGGCCAAGCCGGAGGAGATCCGCTGCAGGGCTTCGGACACCTGCTCGCCGGTCATGCTGGAGGCGATCATCTCGACCTCGCTGTGGCCGCGGGCGCGCAGCGCCGCGCACTGATCCTGCATCAGCGCGATCAGCGGCGAGACGACGAGGGTGACGCCGCGGTCGAGCAGCGCGGGAAGCTGGTAGCAGAGCGACTTGCCGGAGCCGGTGGGCATGATCGCGAGCACGTCCCGCCCCGCCATCGTGCCCTCGACCGCGTCGCGCTGACCCGGACGGAAGCCGGGGAAGCCGAACAGCCGCTCGAGGTCGGCGGTGAGGTCGCGTGTGACGGTGCCCACGCATGACAGTTTCCCACGCTCCGCAGACATGGGCGCCGTCCCCGCAGCGTCCAGGGTGGCGGCGCGGAGATCTGTGACCGAATCGTGAGCTGTCAGGCGGCGGCGCGGTCGGGCTTCGCGGTGACCGCGCTTCGCGGTTCGCGGCGCATCCAGGCGCAGGCGATCACGCCGATCCCGGCCAGCAGCGCTGCGGCCAGGTAGGTGTGCCGCGCGCCGGGCACCACCGCGGGCACGTGGGCGCCGCTCTTCTCGGCCGCGCGGATGGCGGCATCGGACAGCGATGCCAGGAACACGATGCCGGCCACCGCCGTTCCAAGGCCGGCGCCGACCTGCCGCGCCAGCGGGATGCCCGAGGTCGACTTGCCCTCGCGGCCCTCGTCGCCGTCGGCCAGCACGACCGAGAACAGCGCCGGGCTGGCGATACCCATGCCCAGCCCTGAGAACGCGTAGGCCACGATCGGCAGCACGACGCCGCCGGCCGGCAGCGCCATCACCAGCGTGGCCACGAACACCAGCGTCGAGCCGGCCAGGATCTGGTCGCGGGGCGGCGCGCTGAAGCGAGCGGCCGCCATCGATCCGGTCGTCCAGCCCAGCGTGGTCAGCACCAGCGCCAGCGCGACCACCCACACCGGCTCGCCGAAGCCGACCTGGAGCTGCAGCGGCAGGTACACCTCGGCGCCCAGGAAGGCCGAGCCGGCCGCCAGCGCCGCCACGTTCGCGGCCAGCGAGATCGGCCGGTGCGTGAACACCGCCACCCCCGTTCGCCGCTCATGCAGCAGGAACGCGACGGCGGGAACGATCGCCAGCGCCCCGAACGCGGCGTCGCGGGCGGCCAGCAGGAGCAGCAGCACGGTCGCGCCCAGAAGCGTCGGGCCGATGATGTTGAGCGGCTCGTCGGCGTTCGACCGCTGGCGGTCGGGGTGCGAGCGCAGGGCCAGCTTGCCTGCCCAGGCGACGACCGCGATCATCGGCAGGTTGACCCAGAACACCCATCTCCAGCCCACCGAGCCGGTCAGCGCCGCCCCCATCGCCGGCCCGATCAGCGCCGACACGCCCCACATGGCGGCGTTCAAGCCGAACGCGCGCGGCCGCAGGTGCGCGGGCACCGATCGCGCGAACAGGCCCAGCGGCACCGCGAACATGAAGCCCGCGCCGAGCCCCAGCACGCCGCGCGACAGCGCAACCACCGGCATCGACGGCGCCAGCCCGCCGACCACGTTCGCGGCGGCGAACAGCACGCACGCGATCGCGAAGCTGCGAGCGACGCCGTAGCGGTCGATCACGGCGCCCGCCAGCGGCAGCGTCATCACGATCGTCACCATGGTGGCGCCGACGGCCAGCGAGATCAGATCGACGCCGCCGATGTCCTGGGCCGCGCTCGGCAGCGCGGTGACCACCATCAGCGCGTCCAGCGAACCGAGGAAGGTGGCGCCCAGGGCGGCCACCATCAGGGCGCGGTAGGAGGGACCGAACAGTGCCGCGTAGCTGGCGCTCACGCCGTTCGCCTCCGCATCGCTACCACCATCGGCCGCATCGGTCTGAAGGTCTCAGACCCTCACGACGCGTAGATCTTGTCGGTCGCCGGGTGCGTCTTGACGACGTGGCGCTTGAACAGCAGCTCGTCGTAGGTCAGTCCCGCCGCCGCGCCGACCAGCTGGGCGAGGTGGAAGATCGGCATCTGAAGCTCCATGTCAGCCTCGCGCTCGGCCTTGCCCTGCCATGCGTCCAGCGAGAGGTGACAGAGCGGGCAGGGCGTCACCATCGCGTCGGCACCCGCCTCCTTGGCCTCGATCAGCGGTTGGATCAGCTCGCCCAGCGCCACCTCAGCCCGCGCCAGCACGATCGGGAAGCCGCAGCACTTGATCTTGGACGGATAGTCCACGGCCTCTGCGCCGCAGGCCTCGATGATCCGCTCCAGCGACTGCGGCCGGTCTGGATCCTCGAACCCGAGCAGCTTGGATGGGCGAAGGATCTGGCAGCCGTAGAAGGGAGCTATCTTGACGCCCGTCAGCGGCTTCTCGGCGATCTGCTTCAGCTTCTCGTAGCCATCGCCCTCGGCGATCTCCCACAGCAGGTGGCGCACCTCGACGCCGCCGGAGTACGAGGCCGCGCCGACCTCTTTCAGATTGCGGTTGACGCGCTCCAGCAGGTCGGGGTCGGCCTTCAGCTTCTTGTCAGCCTGCCGCAGGTTGAGCGTGCAGACGTTGCAGATCGTCATCAGCGTGTCCTGGCCGAGCTGCTCGGCCTGGCCGAGGATGCGCGCGTTCAGGTGCAGGTAGTACTCCGGCCGTGCCTCGTGTACGTCGCCGGCGCCGCAGCAGGTGAAGCCGGGGATGTCCACCAGCTCGAACCCAAGCTTGCCCGCGATCGCCCGCGTGGAGGCGTCGAGCTCCTTCTGCGACAGGCTGGCGAGGCAGCCGGGGTAGTAGGCGTAGCTGTTCTTCACGGGGATCCTTCTTCTGGAGGGCGCTTGGGTCCGGCGTTCGCGGCCGCGCGCGCCTCTTTCTCCTGGCCGTCGATCAACGCGTGCAGCTTGCGCACCTCGTCGAGCTTCTTGGCCTTGTGCGGCTTGAGCGGGTTGGGCACCTTGCCCACCCGCACCAGCTGGAGCGCGAACGGGATGTCCTTGATCGCGTTCACCGCCCCCACCGTCTCGGGCACCAGGTTCGTCTCCAGCAGGTAGCCGGTCTGGTGGGTGGACTTGACGAACACCTTGGCGTGGCGCGCGCCCTTGTCGGAGTGCATGCCCTCCTGGTAGATGGCGGTGCCCACCTTGGCGATCGCATCGCGCGGATCGACGCCCTTGGGGCAGCGCTCCTGGCAGAAGTAGCAGCGGGTGCAATCCCACACGCCGTGCGGTCCGTTGTACAGCTCCAGCCGCTGCTTACCGCCCCGATCGCGCACGTCGTAGACGAAGCGGGCCGCCTTGGCCAGCGCGGCCGGCCCCAGGAAGTCTGGATC
>JAWVDZ010000231.1:0-4011 GCA_033856955.1 Gaiellales bacterium | reverse complement strand
GGCGAGTTCCGCGCGCAGGCGCTGGTCTGGGTCGCCCATCGCGGCGAGACCGAGGAGACGTCGATCACCCACACGATCACCCTCGAGCCGGGCGATACGTGGCAGACGCGGGCCCACGTCGTGCTGCTGCACGGCCGCGACGAGCGCCGACCGCGCTACACCAGCTTCTACTTCGGCCAGGAGCGAGTGCGGGTCGAGGAATCGCTGCGGGCCTGGCGGCTGCACGCTCCCGAGCTCGTCACCGACTGGGAGGACCTGCGCAACACCTACCACCGCTCACTGGCCGACCTGGCCGCGCTGCGGATGCGGCCCCGAAACCAGGGCGTGGCGCTGCGCGACCTGCCGGCCGCCGGCCTGCCGTGGTTCATGACCGTGTTCGGTCGTGACACGCTGATCACGAGCTTTCAGACGATGCTGCTGGGGTCGTCGCTCGCCGCGGGAACGCTGGAGGCGCTGGCCGCGCTGCAGTCCACGGAGTACGACGACCAGCGCGACGCCGAGCCGGGCAAGATCGTGCACGAGCTGCGGGTCGGGCGGGTCGCGGTCGAGGGCGGTGCGTTTCCGTACTACGGCAGCGTTGACTCGACGCTGCTGTTCCTGATCCTGCTCTCCGAGCTGTACCGCTGGACAGGAGACCGCGACGCGGTGACCGCGCTGCGCGAGCCGGCGATGAACGCGCTGCGCTGGATCCGGGAACAGGGCGACCTGGACGGCGATGGCTACATCGAGTACCAGCGGCGATCCAGGAACGGCCTCGAGTCCCAGTCATGGAAGGACTCGTGGGACTCGATGCGATTCCGCGACGGTCTGGTCGCCCGTTCGCCGATCGCGACCGCCGAGGTGCAGGGGTACGCGTACGACGCCCGCGTGCGCACCGCCGAGCTGGCGCGCCGGGTGTGGGGCGACGAGGCGATGGCGGCCGAGCTGGAGGCCGAGGCCGAGGCGCTCAAGGTCCGCTTCAATCAGGACTTCTTCCTGGACGGCGAGGGCGGCGGCCACTACGTGCTCGGGCTCGACCACGCCAAGCGGCCGATCGATTCGCTGTGCTCGAACATCGGCCACCTGCTGTGGAGCGGCATCGTCGACGAGCCTCGGGCCGGCCTGATCGCCGAGCAGCTGATGTCGCACAATCTCAACTCGGGCTGGGGCGTGCGCACCATGTCCGACCTCGAGCGCGGCTTCAACCCGATCGGCTACCACACCGGCACCGTCTGGCCGCACGACAACAGCCTCGTGATGTCCGGCCTGTGCCGCTACGGCTACCGCCAGTACGCCAACCGGATCGCATCCGCAATGATGGAGGCCGCCCGCCACTTCGAGTACCGCATGCCGGAGGTGTTCGCCGGCTACACGCGGGAGCGGACGCCGTTCCCGGTCGCCTACCCGACCGCATGCTCGCCGCAGGCGTGGGCGGCAGGCGCGCCGGTGCTGTTCCTGCGCAGCATGCTCGGACTGCGGCCGGACCCCGAGACCGGGAAGCTGCATGCCGACGCCGTCCTGCCCGAGTCCTGCACACGGTTGGAGCTGCGCGGCGTCGAGGCCCTGGGCCGGCAGTTCGACATCACGGTGCGCGGCGGCCATGCCGAGGTTCGCGAGAGCGCGTAGCCACGTGGTAGGCCTCCCTCCCCGATTATGGGGAGGGTGAACCACCGGGCGCGTGAGGGGCGCTGCGCAAGGTCGGGTCGATGATCGAGGTGCGGGCCGACCACCTGCCGCCGGTGCCGGCCCGCAACTTCCCTCCTTTTCGCGACGGTCTCAGACTGCGAGACTCGCCAGAGCCGCGTCCACCTCATCGGGATCGGGCGAGACGCGCACCGTCTGCACGGTCGGCTCCACGGCGTCGATCGTCTTCAACCCGTCGCCGGTGATGTAGACGACCACCGTCTCGCCGGCTGCGATCGCGCCCCGCTCGGCCAGCTTGCGCAGAACGGCGGTGGTGACTCCTCCGGCCGTCTCCGTGAAGATGCCGGTCGTGCGCGCCAGCAGCTTGATGCCCTCGACGATCTCGTCGTCGCTGACGGCCTCGATCGAGCCGCCGGTGTCGCGGGCCACGCCCAGCGCGTACACCCCGTCGGCCGGACTGCCGATCGCAAGCGACTTTGCGATCCCGGTGGGACGAACCGGCACGACGTCATCCGCCCCGGCCGCAAACGCGGTCGCCACCGGCGCACAGCCCTCGCCCTGCGCGCCGTGCATGATCGGCGCCGGCCCATCGGCCAGCAGCCCCGCCGCCCGTCCCTCCTGGAATCCCTGCAGGATCTTGGTGTACAGCGAGCCGGAGGCGATCGGCGCCACCACCCGGTCGGGCACCCGCCAGCCCAGCTGCTCTCCGGTCTCGAGCGCGATCGTCTTCGACCCTTCGGCGTAGTAGGGCCGCATGTTGACGTTCACGAACGCCCAGGGGTGGTCGTAGCTGAGCTCGGAGCAGAGCCGGTTGACGTCGTCGTAGGTGCCGTCGACCGCGAACACGGTGGCGCCATAGGCCGCGGCCGAGATGATCTTCTCGCGCTCGAGATCCCCCGGCACGAAGATGTACGTGGGCAGGCCGAGCGAGGCGCCGGCGGCGGCGGTCGCTCCGGCCAGGTTGCCGGTGGACGCACAGGCCAGCGCCTCGAAGCCCAGCTCGAGCGACTTGGCGGCGGCCACCGCCACCACCCGGTCCTTGAACGAGTGGGTCGGGTTCGAGGTCTCGGTCTTGACGTACAGCTCGCAGTCGAGCCCCAGCTCGGCGGCCAGGTTGTCGGCCAGGATCAGCGGCGAGTTGCCGACCGGGAGCCCGCGGGTGGGCGCATCCACCGGCAGGAATGCGGCCCACCGCCAGAGCGTGGCGGGGCCGGCCATGATCTGCTCGCGGCTGGTCGACGCGGCGATCGCGGCGTGGTCGTAGGCCATCTCCAGCGGGCCGAAGCAGCGGTCGCACGCGAAGCGAGCGTCCAGCGGATGGTGGGCCTGACAGCCCTTGCAGACGAGATGCGTTGAGTTGCTCATAGATCCCTCGGGTTGGGCCGATGGCTCGGCCGGTTCACATCTGTCGAGGCGGACAGCCCCGCCGGACTTGGCACCTTTTCCCGCCGGCTCGCGGGGCGGTTGCCGAGGCTTCACAGGGCCGGTTCCCTCCGCCTCTCTGGATGCGTTGCCGGGGATCCCCCGACGTCTCACCGCACGTTTCGTGGTCACATGGTAGTGAAGTGGTCGTGCGAGCGTCAATCACCAACCCGCACGGTGCTGCCACCGGAGGCTGGTCCCCCGGCGGGGAGGGGTCAGACCCCGTTCGGGGTCAGACCCCAAAGCGCCGCACGCCTCACGCCGTAAGACCGGATGATCGCGGGTACGACGGGGTCTGAAGCCCGCAGGGTCTGACCCCCTACCCGGGACGCACCGCGGCGCCGCGCCGATACAGTTGGCGCCGTGAGCGACGCGGACGTGATCGTGATCGGCGGCGGCCTGGCGGGACTGCGCGCGGCTCGCGACCTGGCGGACGGCGGCAGATCGGTGCTGTTGCTGGAGGCGCGTGACCGCGTGGGCGGCCGGGGGCTGACGGCGGAGCTGGGCGGACACCGGGTCGAACTGGGCGGTTCGTGGTTCACGCCCGAGCACGAGCTCGTGCGGGGTGAGCTCGAGCGCTACGGACTGGCCGTTCGCGAGTATCCGCCGATCCGCCACGTCCGCTGGCTGACCGACGGCGTGCTGCGCCACGGCCTGCCGGTGCCGTTCGACGAGGTGGCATCGCTCGAGTCGGCGCTGATCCGGATCACGCACGACGCCCAGCTTGTGGCCGGCGGTGACACCGCCGTCGGCAGCTGCTCCGCCGCCGCCTACGTCGAGCGGTTCCGCCCCTCCCCCGCCCTGCGTGACTTCCTGCTCGGCTGGTGGCAGCTGTTGGGGGGCGCGCCGCCTGACCGTGGCGCGGTCTGCGACGCGCTCGGCTCGATCGCCGCCCACGGCGGACTCTCCGGCCTGGTGACGTGCCTGGCGCACGGACCGGCCGACGGCTGGAGCACGCTGGCCGAG
>JAWVDZ010000230.1:0-3680 GCA_033856955.1 Gaiellales bacterium | reverse complement strand
GAGGACGATCAGACGGCGCGGACGGGCTGCGGCTCCGCGGGCTGTGCCTGCGGCGCGCGCACCCGCGGCGGGGCGCTGGCGGCCAGCCATGAGCCGCCGATGATGAGCACGATGCCGATCGCGGTCGTCACGCCGAACTTCTCGTCGAGCAGCGTCACGCCGTAGATCACGGCGAACACCGGCGCGACGTAGGCCACGAGCGACGTCCGTGTCGGGCCGATCGCGTGGTTGAGCGTGTAGTAGATGACGAACGAGATGCCGGTGCCGCCGAAGCCGAGCGCAAGCATCGCGCCGGCGGTGTCGAGGCCGACGTGGCTCGGGGCGCCGACAACTGCCAGCGGCAGCGTCATCAGCGCGCTCGCGCTCATCGTCGAGGCAACCAGGGCGATCGGCTGATAGCCCGTGAAGTACTTCTTCAGCGCCAGGCCGCCGACGGCGTAGCCGAGCCCGGCCAGCACCACCATCAGGCCACCCACGAGCGCGGTGCCGGATCCGCCCACGTCCACACCCAGCAGCAGCGCCACGCCGACGATGCCGACCGCCACGCCGACCGCGCCGCGGGTGTGCAGCCGCTCGGTGGAGTCGATCCAGATCGCGAGGATCGCCGTGAAGATCGGAGCCGACGCGACCAGGATCCCGGCCAGCGAGGAGGCAATGTGGCGCTCGCCGGCGCTGATCAACAGGAACGGCCCGGCCACCTGGATCGCTGCCAGCGCGAAGAGCCCGGGTGCGAGCCGCCAGAGCGGGCCCATCCCGCCGCCCTTCACCGCGAAGGGCATCAGCACGAGGGCGGCCAGCGCGGTGCGGGTGAAGACGATCGCCGCCGGGGACAGGTCGTCGAGGGCGATCTTGATGAACAGGTACGAGGCGCCCCACATCGACGCCAGAGCCAGGAGCAGTATCCAGTTGCGCCTGTTCACGAGTGTTGTCTTAGCGGACTGGCGCCTCCCGGCCTAACAACGGTTGCTTGGGTCAGGTCAGAGCGCTGCTTATGGCGCCGGGACGAGGTCCCGCTCGGCCGGCGCGCCGTAGCGCTACTCGGTTTTCGCCGCCTGTTCGAGGTCGACGCTCTCGAGCTCCGCGTCCGTCGCTTCGATCTCGCGATCCGTCGCTTCCAGCCCGGGCTCGGCCTCGCCCAGCGTCGGCGGCGCGGCGGGGCCGCCGGCTCGTATCTCGCCTGCGCGCAGCAGGCGCTCACGCAACTCGCCCTCCTCCTCGGGGCTCGGGTCGAACCCTGCCGGGTCGGGCAGCACGTCCAGCGAGCTGAGCCCGAACAGGCGCTGGAACAGCGAAGTCGTGCGGTAGAGGATGGCTCCGAACTGCGACCGGCCGCAGTCCTCGATCAGGCCGCGCTCCTCGAGCGTGGCGACCGCCGACTCGGACGCGACTCCGCGGATGCGCGCGACCTCGGGCCGCGACACCGGCTGCAGGTAGGCCACGATCGACAGGCACTCGGCCTGGGCCTGCGTCAGCGGCGGGGTGCGCGGCTTCGCGAGCAGACGCCGTGCGGCCTTCTCGGCCTCGGGCACGCTGGCCAGCGTCCAGCCGCCGCCGATCTCGCGCAGCACGAGGCCGCCCTGACGCTCCCAGAGCTCGCCGAGCGCCTCCTCGATCTGCTCCGGCTCGGCGTCGCAGGCCTCGGCCAGGTCGGCCACCTTGACGGGGTCCGAGGAGAGGAACAGGAGCGCCTCGATGATCTTCGCGAGATCACTCACCAGCGGCTCCCGGCACGACGGAGGCGGGCACGGGCGCGACGGATCCGGTGGATCCGGCGACGGCGCGCGGCGGATCGGCCAGCGCGTCCGCCACCGTGATCGTGATGGGCCCGAACGGAACCTCCTGCTCCCATATCGCCTCCCCCTGCTTGTAGAGCTCCAGCAGCGCAAGCAACGTGACCGCCTCGGTCAGCCTGTCGCTCCCCTTCACGGCGTCGTCGAAGCTGAACCGGCCCCGGCGCCCCAGCAGCCCGCGCAGATGCGACAGGCGCTCGCTGACCGTCTCGCGCGGTCGATCCTCATGACCCGTGTCCAGCCGCGGCGGCGTGCGCAGCAGGCCGCCCACGGCCTTCCCGAGGATGTCGGGGCTGTACGACGCGTTCGCCAGCTCGACCGAGACGCGCTTGAGCTCCGGCGGGAGCGGCGCTGCGCGGTACCAGTAGCCGTGCTGATCCTCGAGTCGCTCGCGCATCCACTCGGCGGCAGCCTTGTAGCGGGCGTACTCGAGCATCCGGGCGATCAGCTCGTCCGCTGCCTCGGCGGGCTCCATGTCGAGCCCGTCCTCTTCGTCGCGCGGCAGCATCATGCGCGACTTCAGCTCCAGAAGGGCGGCGATCAGCACGAGAAACTCGGTCGCAGCCTCCAGATCCAGCTCGCCGGCCTGCTCGAGGTGGTCGATGTAGGTGAGGACGATCTCGGCCAGGTCGACCTCCAACAGGTCGACCTCCTCGCGCAGCACAAGCGCAAGGAGCAGGTCGAACGGGCCCTGGAAGACCTCCAGGTCGAGATCGAGCGACGCGAGCTGCACCGCTGCGCAGGCTAGACGGCGTCGAGGACAGCCCGCAGCTCCCGGAGGGTGGGATGCGGGTGCTCGACCACATCGCCCCACGCGTAGCGGCGAAACAGGTCCCCACGGGCGTAGGCCTGGCGTTCTCGGCGGCGGTCCTGCTCCCAGGCGTGGCGGCTCGAGTGGTAGCGGTAGCCGTCGAGCTCGACCGTGAGCTTGCCCGGGCCAGCGGCAGTCGACGAAGCGGCCGCCTGTGCGGCGGTTCGTGTCCGGCAGAGGGAGGTTGGCGTCGCGGAGGAGCTTCAGGAAGGTGCGCTCGAGCTTGCTCAGGGTCAGCTTCGTGTCACCTCGGAGGACGGCTCGGAGGGTTGCGGCGCCTGGGCTGTTCGGCCGGCGGGCCAGCACCGCTTCGATCTCGTCCGGCGTGGTGTCGTGGCGGATGCCGGCTTCGTGGACGGCGCGGGCGAGCTCGCCTTCGGTCAGGGTGGCTGCCAGGTCGACCACGGTTCGGGCGGGGGTGGTGGTCCGGATCCGCTGCCAGGTGGTTGCTTCGATCTCGCCTGATCGGCGTGTGGTGATGCCTTCGATCTTGCGCCTCCGCGGGGCGGTCACCTCAGGCTCATCGGGTGCTCTTTTCAGCAGGCCGAGCAGGTGTCCCGCGGATCGCCCGCTGAGGGCCGCGCCGTCGCCGCAGGCGTGAACAGCGGCAATGAAGGTGGCCAGGATGCTGGGCGCCTGGTGTCCCACGCGGTAGACGCCCGGGTGCACGCGGATGAGCGACCCTTTGCTGAGTCGTTTGTCGATCTCGCGCTCCGACAGGTCGGCGAGCCGGAGCTGCGCCCGCGTCACGACGCCGTGTTGCGAAACCGCGATCCCGGCGATGACCTGCTCCGCTGTGTCACTTTGCCCACCCATACGGTGGGTGAAAGGACTTTGCGGCTCGTTTTCGCCCCAGCTAGCGGGTTGTGACTCCCATCTTGTCGCGCACGTCCGCGAGCGTTACCGAGGCGATTTCGCGTGCTCGCTCGGCTCCGTCGAGGAGCGTTCGGGCGATCGCGTCCTCGTCGCCTCGGATCTCGTCGTAGCGCGCTCGCACCGGCCTCAGATACTCGGTGAGCTCGTCGGCCACCGCCTGCTTGAACGCTCCGTACTGCTGCCCCTCGAACTCGCGCTCGATC
>JAWVDZ010000229.1:0-3643 GCA_033856955.1 Gaiellales bacterium | reverse complement strand
GCGGCCACGAAGATGTCGCTGAGCGTGATCACGTCGCCCTCGACCCGTGCCACCTCGGTGATGTGCGTGATGCGGCGGCGTCCGTCGACCAGCCGCTGGGTGTGGATGATCAGGTCGAACGCGCTCGCGATCTGATCGCGGATCGCCTTCAGCGGCAGATCGAAGCCGGCCGTCAGAACCAGCGTCTCGGTACGTGCCAGGGCGTCGCGCGGGCTGTTGGCGTGAATCGTCGTCAGGGAGCCGTCGTGGCCGGTGTTCATCGCCTGCAGCATGTCCACGGCTTCGGAGCCACGGCACTCGCCGACGATGATCCGGTCGGGCCGCATGCGCAGCGCGTTTCGCACCAGGTCGCGGATCGTGATCTGGCCCTTGCCCTCGATGTTGGCGGGGCGCGCCTCGAGGCTGATCACGTGCTTCTGCGACAGCCGCAGCTCGGCCGCGTCCTCGATCGTGACGATCCGCTCCTTCTCGGGGATGAACGAGCTGAGCACGTTCAGCATCGTCGTCTTGCCGGTGCCGGTACCACCCGAGACGAGGATGTTGAGCTTGCCCGAGACGCAGGCCTCGAGGAAGGCCGCGGCCTGGTGGGACAGCGTGCCGTACGACACGAGGTCGTCGATCGTCAGCGGGTCCTTGGAAAACTTGCGGATCGTCAGCGACGGTCCGGTGATGGCCAGCGGCGGGATGATGGCGTTCACGCGCGAGCCGTCGGGCAGCCGCGCGTCCACCATCGGGCTGGCCTCGTCGATGCGGCGGCCGGTCTGGGCGACGATCCGGTCGATCACCTGGAGCAGGTGGCGCTCGGAAGCGAACTGGACATCGGTCTCCTCGATCTGGCCCTTGCGCTCGACGTAGATCGTGTGGTGTGCGTTGACCATCACCTCGGTGATCGACTCGTCGGCCAGGAAGGGCTCGATCGGGCCGTAGCCGAGGATGTTGGACGTGATCTCGCGCACCAGCCGCGTCCGGTCGGCGGTCGAGAGCGGCGTGCCGGCCTCGGCCAGCGCCACGTCGACAGCCTTCTGGACGTGTTCGCGCAGCTCCTCCTCGGGCACCTCACCATCCATCAGCGCCTGCCCGAGCTCGTGCACGGCCTCACGCTGGGCGACGTTCTTGATCTCCGCGAACGGATCGTTGAGAACGTCCAGCTTGACCTCGGCGGAGCTCTTGCCGGCACTCTCCTGGCGACGCAGGCGTCCGTGCAACGAGCGGGAGTTGTCCGGCTTCATCGCAGGCTCCCGACCACCGCGTCGAGCGAGCGGGCCATGTCGTAGAACGACTTGGCGACGCGCGACTTGGGAGCGTCGATCACGACCGGCTGGCCACGGTTGACCGAGATCGGGATCGCCTTGTCCGAGGACAGCGTGTAGGTGATCTCGCGCCGCAGCGTGCGCTCGACGTCACGGTCGTCCAGGCCCACCCGGGCACCCGAGCGGTTCATCAGGATGCGCACGTCCTTGACGTTCATCTCCAGCAGCTCGAGCGTCTCCAGTGCGATCTTGAGGCTCTTGATGGTGGGCACGTCCGACGCACCGACCAGCACCAGCGAGTCGGTGTGGTCGATCGCCAGCAGCGTGGCCGGCGCGAAGTGCGACGAGGTGTCGATCACGACCGCGTCGTAGCTCTGGCGGGCGACCGCCAGCAGCGGCTCCAGCCGGTCGATCTCAACCAGCTCCTCCTCGTCGGGACGAGTCGGGGCGGGCAGCAGGTCGACGCCGCTCGAGTGCCGCGTGACGAAGCCGGCCAGCTTCTCGGCGTCGAGATCGCCGGGCGACTGCACCAGGTCGAGGATCGTCCAGCGGGGCGACAGGCCCAGCACCAGGGCGTCGTCGCCGGAGTGGAGGTCGAAGTCGATCAGGAGCGTGCGCTTGCCCTGGCGGGCGAAGCAGACGGCCAGGTTGGTCGCGATCACGGTCTTGCCCGAGCCGCCCTTGGTCGAGAACACGGTGAAGATGTGGGCCGACCGGTGGCCCTTGGCCGACACCGGCACCGCAGCTGCGGCAATGGCGCGGCGCCCCCGCATCGAGCGCGCCTTGGCGGCGGCCATGCCCAGCGACTCCGCCGACTGGGGTAGGCACAGCACCTCGTCCACGCCCAGCGACAGCGCCTCGTCGAACCAGCGGCTGGGATGGCTGTCGGTCAGCGCCACCACGGCGGGACCGTGCGCATCGGCCAGCGCGATGCGCATCTCCGACGGCAGGCCGTCGGCGTCGTGGGGCAGGTTCCAGACAAGCACGTCCGGATTGGCATCGACGATTTCGACCATCCCCGACCGCTCGAACAGGTCGCGGAGCGAGGCGTCGTCGCCCTGAAGTGCAACTCGAATCAGGTCGTTGTGCATCGTTCCGTCTCCTCTTACTTGCCGGCGGCGAGGCCGTGGTTGGGGAACTTGCCGGGCAGCGACGGTACGGTGATCCGCTGGTACGTGGCACCGGATGCGCCGACGAGGGCAAGCCAGATGTTGTTCGAGCTCTGTCCGCCCGAAGAGTTGGCCAGGGCATTGGCGATGAACAGGCTCTGCTGCTCGGTCACCGCGAGCATCACGGATCCCTGCGCGGCGTTGTTGGACAGCCCGCCGTTCTCAGGCAGGTCGACCTGCAGCACCAGAGCGTTGGGCACCGAGAGATAGGTGGTGATCGTGTCGCCCTTGCGGTAGCTGGTCATGACGTCCACGTGATCGTTCACCTGGAGGTCGGAGAGCAGGCCGGAGTTGGGGTTGAAGGGCACCCGCACGGCGCGGAAGTTGCCGGTCACGCGGTAGGCCGCGGTCTGCGACTTGGGCTCGCCGACGCGGTTCACGGTCAGCTGGTCGCCCGTGTACAGGGCCTGGGTGACGACCTGGCCCGAGATCGCGCCGAAGTTGGTGATCGCTCCGTCGGCGAGGTCGGATTGGCGCACGGTTTGGTAGGAGAGGTAGCCCTGCGACTGGGCCTGGTCGATCGTCGTGCCGACCGCAACCTCGTGCGTGGCCACGATCACCTTGATCGCGTTGGTGCCGGCGTTGGCGCTGTCGCGGACGTGTGCGGTGTACGCGAGCAGCGCGCCCGCGGCGGCAACCGCCAGGACGATGCTGATGATGATGTTCCTGCTGAAGGTCGGCATCTTGGGGGTGACTCTCCTTCCGTGCTTCGTGCGTGGGTCGAGTTGGGGCGGGGGTCGCTACTCGACCCGCATGGTCGCGTCGCGGCAGAGATCGCCGGACTTGACGACGACTCCGAGGATGTTGATGGAGTAGGTGGAGCAGGCGGTCGCCGTGTAGGCGGGTGATCCGGCCAGGTTGGCCGAGGTGAGCGAGAAGCTGCTGAGCGTGAGCTGGCCGGCGATGGCGGAGTTGGCTGCCGACTTGGCGGCCGCCAGCTCCTGGCCCTGGGGCGCCACGATCGCTGCGCGGGCGCCCTCGCGGGCGGCGCCGTTCAGGTTCTGCCACTTGTCGTAGACGACGCCGAACTGCCAGATCGAGAGCAGCAGCATCAACAGAACCGGCAGGATGATCGCCATCTCGACGACCGCCTGACCTCGCTCATGGGAACCGGGCCTACTCAACACTGGTGGGATCACCTGGGATTTGGGGGAGGGGTGCGCTGAGCGCCTATCGGCACACAGGAGCGCATTCTTGAGGCGAAACGGGACTGGGAACGGGGGA
>JAWVDZ010000228.1:0-2755 GCA_033856955.1 Gaiellales bacterium | reverse complement strand
TCGATGTCGGCCGGTTGCGTCAGTTCCTCACAGAGGATCACGAACTCGTCCCCGGAGATCCGAGCAAGAGTGTCACCAGGTCGTAGCAGCGCCGACAATCGCCGACCGACGGCGACCAGCAGTTCGTCGCCGACCCCGTGTCCGTAGGAGTCGTTGATCCGCTTGAACTTGTCCAGATCGGCGAACAGCAGCGCCGCCGTGCTGTGCGATCGCTTGGCGCGCTGCGCGGCGTGCTCGAGACGTTGCTGCAGGAGGGTCCGATTCGGAAGCCCGGTCAGGGCGTCGTGGAGAGCGCTTTGTCGAAATCGCTCGCTGTCTTCGACGAGCCGCTGCCTGGCCTGCGCATTGAGCAGGTAGGCGCCGGCCACGTCGGCGAGCGTCTGGGCCGCCACCAAGTCCTGCGTACCCAGCCGGCCCAGCCGGCTGCTGTAGAGGTCCATCGACCCCAACCGCGCGCCCCGGTCCCCGAGCGGGAACGTGGACACGGACCTCAGGTCGGCAGCCAGCGCAGCTGGACCGAACTCGGGGAAGCGATCATCGGCCGCGAGATCCGGCACGTGGACGGGTTCGCCGGAGGTGAACGCGAGAATGCATGGCCCTTCGCTGAGATCGCTCTGCAACTTCTCGTAGCGCAGCGCTCGATCATCGGAGGCGGCCACGTACTGCGGCGCCAGCCCGGTCGAGATCAACGTGACGCCCGCTCCGGTGACCGGCAGGACATCGACTACCCGCCCCACCAGATGATCAAGGATGCCCTGGATGGGGAAGTCGGTGAGAAGTGTCCTCGCGAACTCACCGAGTACCGAGGCCAGGTGTTCCCTGTCAACCATGGCGGCATTCCAAACGTCCAGACCTCAACCCCGCGTGGTCTGGACGGGGACGCAACGTACGTCAAGCAAAAGAGTACAACAATAGGTCCTGTTGTGCACGATCACTGCCAGCCGGCACTGGCGCCTTGCTTGCGGGCCAGAAGCCGGCCACGACAGAGGCCCCGCTGAAGCCGCAAGGGTCGCGGACTGCGTCGGCCAACAGCGCGTCCCCCTCCGCGCCGAGCTGAACGGCGCGCCACATCGCCAAGTCCAACTGGTTGTCGTCGCGGCACTCGGTCGGCCCGGGGGCAGCAGGACGGGCAGCCGCCGTGGGCAAAGCTCGCTTGTGGCCTAAGGCAGTGGACGTGCGGACCGGCCCGACTCCGGCGCAGCCAGCGAACTCGCAGGGCGCAGCTCGCCGTTCGCAATCCATCGATTTGGGTGGAGGTGAGGGGACTCGAACCCCTGGCCTCCTCCGTGCGAGGGAGGCGCTCTACCAGGCGGAGCTACACCCCCGTTGAGCGTCCTGAAGCTATCACGCAGGGGGGAGCGATGGCCTTGCCGGAGTGCAGGCTCAGACCGCCCGCGCCGCCATCAGTTCGGTGGTCGGGCAGTCATCCGTCATCGCCGAATCGGTGACATCGATGACCTCGACGGGCTCAGCCGTCGGCGACACCTCGGGTGCGGTCTGTGCCGGCGCAGAGACCCGAGGGGTCGGCTCCGCCGGATGCCGAACTGGGGCGGACCGGCGCTGCACCTGGGTGGGTGCGGTGGCCCGCCGCACCGACGACGGAGCGGGCTCCCTTGCCCCACTCGTCCGTGCCCGCCGCGCCGCCTGCTGCTCGCGAGCGACGCCGCGCAGGTGCCGTAGGTAGCCAACCAGGGCGATGTCGGCCACGAGATGAATCGCGAACCACCACCCGCCCAGGATCAGCGCCAGGAGCAGCGTCGCCAGCGCTGTGGACCCGAACCAGACGAGCCGGCGGGCGCGCTGGACATGCGGCGGCTGCTGCTGGGTGCCGGCGCGAGCACGGCTGCGGTGCGGTGCGGTGCGGTGCGGTATCGGTCGCGGGGAGCGGGGAGTCGTCATCGGAGCCTCCGGTTCGGCCGCTGGCGGGCCTTGGGCTGGCGGAGCGGTCTCGGTGGCGGTCAGGGTGTCGGTGCCAGGAGAGCCTTCTGGGCTGGGCAAATCCTCAGAGCTGTGCGGTGACGAGTACGACTCCGTCACCGTGCGGCGGCCGGGCGTGGCAGAACGGTGGGCATGCGGAACGGTCGATGCCCGAGACGAAGCCGAGCCTGCCCGCGTGATCACTCGGGCGGCTCGTCCCAGCTTGTCGCGGGTAGGAGTCTCCCCCGAACGGCGCCAGTGGATGTCGCTGCGCCGCACCCACGTCGGGATGAGGACGAACGCCCACACGGCGACGATCCCGAACCAGATGACCGCGCTCATCGCTCTCCTGTGGTGGAAGCTTTCAACAGGCAACGTAGCCAGGAGATGCAGGTCAGGCCGGTTGCCGCGCGGGCGTGTCGCGATCTATGTACCGAAAACGGTGCTCTCAGCGGCTGCGGCAGACGTTCCGCCAGCGCTGGACCATGCCTTCCGGAACGTCCTCCCGGGTCACGGCGTAACCGATGTGATCTCGGTAGGCACCGTCGATGGCGAGGTAGCGCGGGTGGAGACCCTCCTGCCGGAAACCGAGCTTCTCCACGACGCGCCGGCTCGCCGCGTTCTCCGGCCGGACGTTGGCTTCCACCCGGTGCAGGCCGACGACGCCGAAGCAGTGGTCGACAGCCAGCGCCAGCGCGGCCGGCATCACCCCCTGCCCGGCCACTACCGAGTCCACCCAGTAGCCGACATAGGCATTGTTGAACGCACCCCGGACGACGTTGCCGACCGTCAGTTGGCCGGCCAGGCGCCCGTTCAACGTCACCGCGAACGGCAGGGC
>JAWVDZ010000227.1:0-5515 GCA_033856955.1 Gaiellales bacterium | reverse complement strand
GCCGGCGCAGCTGATCGATCGCCGAGGAAAGGATCACCGAGATCTCCCGGGCCCTCACGCGCCCCTCCGGGAGTACGGGCAGCGCGCCGACCATCATGTTGGCGCCGGTCAGCCATTGGATGGTGTCGTCATGGAGGTCCTCCGCGATCCGGCGTCGCTCCCGCTCCTCCGCATCCGTCAGCTGCGTCAGCAGGTTGGACCGCTCGGTGCTTACGCTTCGCAGGCGCCGGATCAGCTCCTGCTGCTCCTGCTCGAGCCTGCGTTCGGCCGTGACATCCTCACCGATTCCGGTGATCGTGATGATCCGGCCCTGGTCATCGAGATGCGGTGTGCAGGACCAGGCGATCAGCCGGAGGTCGCCATTCCGCGTGCTGATCGAGGACTCGAACTTGGCGACGAAACCATCCTCCCCCGCCGTCTCCAGCCGATTGTCTCCCACGGGGGGTGAGGATGACAGGCGATCGGCCCAGTTGCGGCCGACCAGCTCGTCGACGCTATATCCGGTCAGCTCGGCGAGATACTTGTTGCAGTAGCGAACCGTGCCGGCGGGGTCGAAGCTGACAGCGACCAGTCGCAGGTCATCGACGAGCAGCCGCAGCTGTCGTTCCGACTCGCGCAACTCGGACGCGGCCCTGACCCGGTCGGAGACGTCCCGGATGCGGGCGATGATGACGACGCGCCCGCTCGCCGTCGTGATCGGATTCAAGCTGACGCCGACCGGGATGTCACTGCCGTCCGCGCGGCGGGCGGTCAGCGAGAGCTGCCGCCCCATCGGGCGGGCGGTGGGCTCTCGCAGGTAGCGCGCGACGTTGTCGCGGTGCCTGACCCGCAGGTGATCCGGAATCAGGATGTCCAGTTCACGGCCGACCAGGGACCCGGCGTCGTAGCCGAGTACGTCTTTGCACCGGTTGTTGGCTGCGAGGATCAGGCCACTGCGATTTATGACCACGCCGGCGTCCGGCACCGCCTCCACCAGCTCCGCCAGCTCCCGCGCCGTCACTGCAACAGCCTCAGATCGTGGTTCATGGTCATCAGGCTAGGCAAGGCGTCGACGACGCGCATCAGCGAAATCGCCAGTCTCGGCACTGGCCATTCCAGGCGGGCGCCACCCGCTCATCCACGCGCCTGGATCACCTTCCAGAGCAGGCGGCCCGGCACCAGGCCCGTGGTAGCGTTGCCGCATGCTGCTCGGACGCGCGGTTGAGCGGAATGCGATCGACCGGGTCCTGGAGAGCGGCCGGCAGGGATGCGGCGCGGCCCTCATGCTGCGTGGCGAGCCGGGCGTCGGAAAGACCGCCCTGCTCAGCTACGCCCGCGAAGGGGCGACCGGGTATCGGGTGCTCATGGCGACGCCTGTGGAGACGGAGGTGGATCTCCCGTTCGCGGCGTTGCACCAGCTGCTCGGAAAGGAGCTCGGTCGTCGGGTTGACCGGTTGCCCGTGCCGCAGGCGACCGCCGTACGAGCCGCGTTCGGCCTCGCGCGCGCGGAGCATCGCGACTCCTTCCTGATCTCGCTGGGCGTGCTCGGCCTGCTCGCGGACGCGGCAGACGAGCAGCCGGCGCTCTGCGTCGTGGACGACACGCAATGGCTGGACGAGCCGTCCGCGGCCGTGCTGCTCTTCGTTGCGCGCCGGATCGAGAACGAGCGAATCGTGCTACTGGGTGCCATCCGTGCCGGAGAACAAGGAGTGTTCCCCGCAGACTGCGTCCGGATCCTCGAGGTGGCCGGCCTGGACACCGAGGCCACCGATCAGCTGCTTGCCTCGCGGCCGGGACCTTCGCTCGCGCCGGAGGTGCGCGACCGGCTGCTCGACGAGGCCCGCGGGAACCCTCTCGCGCTGATCGAGCTCCCCGGCCGGCTCAGCGAGGCCCAGCGAAGTGGACACGAGCCACTGATCGGACCCCTGACCCCGGCGGCCCGGCTCCAGGTCGCCTACCGGTCGCAGGTCGCGGCTCTCGACGAACAGACGCGGATGACGCTCCTGATCGCAGCGGCCGAGGGATCGGGTGACCTGCGAACGATCCGGCGCGCCGCCGACGCGGCGGGGCTCGACGGGGGCGCGCTCCATGAGGCGGAGCGGGCGGGAGTGGTGAGCGTCACGGGGAATCGCGTGGCATTCCGACATCCCCTGCTGCGATCGGCTGTCTACAGCGGGGCGACCCCTCCCGAGCGCCAGGCGACCCACCGAATGCTGGCAGGGGCGCTGGAACGCCCAGCCGACCTCGACCGGCAAGCATGGCATCTGGCGCTCGCGGCGCAAGCGCCCGACGAGGCGGCCGCGTCAGCGCTCGAGCGTTCCGCTGACCGGGCGCTTGAGCGGGGCGGATATGGGGCCGCGGCGACGGCCCTTCAGAGAGCCGCCGCGCTGAGCGAGCACAGCGAAGTCCGCGGGAGACGGATGTTGGCCGCGGCGGAGGCCGCCTGGCTGTCCGGAGCCGAGGACCGAGCGCTTGCGTTGCTCGCCGACCCCACCGTGCGTACGTCCCCCGAGCTGCAGCTCCGTGCCACCGGGCTGCGCGGCCGGATCGACATCCGCCGCGGAGCCTTCGACGAGGTGCTCTCGGTGCTCCTCCCCGCCGCGGAGGAGGTGGCGGGCCGGGATCCGGTCGCCGCGCTCGAGCTCCTCGTGCATGCCGAGGGCGCGGCGCTCTTCATTGGCGAGAAGGCGTCGGCCGTTCGCATCGGCCGGCTGGCTGCCAAGCTGATCGACCAGGGTATCGACCGCGCCAGCACACGCGCGCTCCGGGGCATCGGTCTGGCGTGCGACCACGACATGGCCGCGGCGGTGCCGCACCTCCAGCGAGCGCTCCGTGATGTGAATCAGCAGGACATCGACGAGCTCATGCTCGCCATGCAGGCGGCCGTCATGCTCGGAGAGGATGTCCGCGCTGTCGAGCTGCCGTTGCAGGCAGCCCGGCTCGCGCGCGAGCGGGGAGCGCTCGGCGAGCTGCCTCGGGTGCTGCAGGCGGCCGCCTTCGGCGAGTTGCGGCTGGGTCGACTCTCCTCGGTGCGCATCTATGCGGAGGAAGCCCTGAGGGTCGCCGATGAGCTCGGCCAGGAGTCGGGCCTCGCGATCTGCGAACTGGCGCTGGTGGCGGCCATTCAGGGGCGAGAGGACGAGGCGCGGTCGCTGGCGGCCGAGGCGCGCCGGCGTGGACACGAGCGGCGATCAGGCCTGCTGCTCTCGCTTTCCGCCTGGGCCATTGGCCTGCTCGAGCTGTCGCTGGGGCAGCCGGAACGGGCCGAGGCGGCGCTTCGCCTCGCGCTTCCCGGAGGCGGCATGCCGTCGCACCACGTGGTGGCGTTGATCATGTCCCCAGACTACGTCGAAGCCGCATCACGAGCTGGGAACGAGGACGGTGCCCGCGACCGGCTGGAGGCATTCGAACGGTTCGTGCTGGACATCCCGCTCCCATGGGGAGCTGCCCTCGCCGCGCACTGTCGGGGCCTGCTCACCGGCGGGGCGGGGGCGGAGAGCGAGTTCAGGCGAGCGATCGACCTGCATCCCATTCGCAGTAGGCCGTTCGCGAGGGCGCGCAGCGAGCTGGCCCTGGGCCAGCTGCTTCGACGCGAGCGCAAGCGGCGCGAGGCGCGCACGCACCTGCGGGTTGCGCTGGAGGCCTTCCAGCGAGTGGGCGCCGACCCGTGGGCCGAACTGGCCCGCGTGGAGCTGCGCGCCACCGGCGAAACGGTGGCGAGCCGAGGGCCGGGCTCGGTGCCCGACCTGACGCCTCAGGAGCTGCAGATCGCGAGGATGGCGGCGACCGGGGCGCGGAACCGGCAGATCGCAGGGGAGCTCTTCCTCAGCCCGCGCACGATCGATTACCACCTGAGGAAGGTGTTCACCAAGCTCGGCATCAGCTCGCGCGCCGAGCTGGCCGGGGTCCACGCCATCACCGCCGGCTCCGGCGATGTGTAGTTACGCCGGACAACAGTGGAACAGAAAATCAGAGCCGCAACCCGCAGGAGGCGCAGTGGGTGCCGGCGGTGGCGTGGATGGTCTTGTGGTGGGAGCAGAGGAGTCGTCGCAGGCGTCGCATCTCGATCACGCTGCCAGTTCTTGATCGCAGTACACGTAGGGGTGATGGAACACGTGCATGGGGTTGGCATCGGCCTCGACCTCGACTTCGAACGCCGTCCCGCTCCTGGCGTCGACGACGAAGACGAAGGCCCGGTCGGCCTCGGCGTCCCACATCAGCGTGACGTCGATCCCGTCCGCGTCTCGATGGGCGAGCTCACGCAGCGGGCTGAAGATGCCGGCGATGCTGGTCATTGCGTGCTCCTTGGAGGCGGTTGACATGCGGGCAAGTCTCGTCCTCGTGGAGCGGCGTCGCAGCGGGGAAAACCCCCGAGTTGCCTTCGCATCCCGCGACGCTCAGGTGGGGGCAGGCCGCACCACGCTAACCCGAACGCCCCCACGCGCCGCGACTGGTCACGCCTCACGCGCACCTGGAGCTCGAGGATCGACCAGCGAATCCACGAACTGGAAAGGCTCAGGGAAGGGCTCAGCAAGTGCATCGCATGCGGCTGCTTGTCACTCGATCGCTGCAAGCTCGCCAACCCGGAGGATCGCGCGGCCAGACTCGGGCCGGGTCCGCGCTGCTGGATCGCCGATCGCCCCTAATCCGCTCGATCTTCATAGGGATTCACCCGATGCCGGGTCGCCCGGACGTGCCTACGGTGGTCTGCATGAACCTCCGAGTCCGACATCGACGATCTGGCCCGATTCTCCGCGCGGCGCTGCTTGGGGCAGCGATCCTGGTCACCGGTTGTACGTCGATCAGCGGGTCACACCTCGGCCAGAGCGATCAGCGGCACCTGAACAGGAGCGTCGGCGAGCTGCACCACGCGTGGGACAGGTTCCTGGCGGAGTCGGTTCCCTGCCCGGAGGACAGGCTGGACGTCTTCGCCGCCTGCTTCGAGGCGGGGTATCAGAGCTCGGGCGTTGAGCCGGCCGCACTCGAGCTCTCCCAGGCGCTGCGACGAACCAGCAGCGACCTCGACGACGGTGCATGCCGCAAGGCACTGGAAACGTTCCGGGACAAGCTCGAGCAGTTCCGTGGACGCCTTGTCGGCTTCGAGCAGGACGTATCCGCCGAACGTGCACGAGATGTGATCATCGCCGACGCCGTGGCCA
This sequence comes from Gaiellales bacterium, assembly GCA_033856955.1. Taxonomy (GTDB): domain Bacteria; phylum Actinomycetota; class Thermoleophilia; order Gaiellales; family JAICJC01; genus JAICYJ01. The sequence continues at coordinate 377 of JAWVDZ010000227.1, read as the reverse complement.
CGAGGGCGCGGCTGAACGAGGCGATCCGCCTGCAGAACGCCTCGGTTCGCGCATGCTGACGCGTCCTGTTCTCCGGCCCGGGCGCTCGAAACGGGATCAAGGGGTTTCCCCGATGCCACCGCCAGGCACCGCCGATTACGTTGACCACATGTCCAGATCAGCTCACCATTCGACCATCGCAGGATGGATGCGGTTTCGATCGATGCTCGTGCTTCTGGCCCTGGGGACGTTGGGTTGCGGAGGCGGGTCGGCTGCGACCAGCGGTGCGGTGGACGCGACCTCCGGCGCGAAATCGTCAACACCCGCGGAGGCCGGCGGCTCGATGATCGCCTACGACTGCGGCGACACTCCTGACATCTGCGTCATGCAGACGGATG
>JAWVDZ010000226.1:0-2706 GCA_033856955.1 Gaiellales bacterium | reverse complement strand
ATGGTTGGAGGTGGTGGAGAGCGCCCACGACCAGCTGTGTGAGCCGAGCGGGCTCGTGGCCGCCATCGTGCCCACGGCGGGGCCGCCGGGCCAGCGTCGAACCGTGGCGCCGGCCGAGTCGACGATCGTGAAGCGGAGCGGCCGCACAGGTGCTGCGGCGCTGGCGACGGCGACCCACGGCAGTGCGCGGGAGGCTGAGGCGAGCGGCCCGTCGGGCGCGATCCGGCCGCTGGCGGGCTGGCCGGTGAAGCCAACCAGGGCAAGCAGCCCGGCCAGCGGAAGCGTGATGAGTGTCAGTCGGCGCACCTTCTTGACTTCGGCAGCCGCGATGAAGGTCTTTAGCCGCCTTGGGGCGAAGCCGATATACGAACTGTTCGCAAAACCGCGTAGGAGCCGGTCGTGAAGCGAAATCGCTCAGGCATCACATCGTTGGCCGTCATCGCGGCCGCCGTGGTGCTGCCGGTGGCTCTCTCGGCATACCGTCGCGGGCGCTTTGCCGACTACACCCGCAGCCCGGAGTTCCGGGCGCTGGTCGAAGACTTCCTGATCTAAGCGGCTCGGCGCGCGGCCCGGGGCCGCAGCCACAGCACGTCCTCGAAGTACTCACCGGCGCGGCGGCCGGTGCGGCGATTGACGTGCCGGGCAGCGCGGCTCTCGAGCGTGAAGCCGGCGCGGTCGGCGATCTCGTCGTACAAGCTGCGGCTGTCGTTGACCACCACCGCCACCGCGGCGTCGCGGCGAAGGTGGCGGCGGGTGTGGGCAAGCGCCTCCACGATGCCGTCGCAGTACTCGGCGATCGCCCTGCGCGCGGTGCCACGCACCGCCGCGCCCAGCTCCAGCCCGCGGCGATCGTCCAGACCGAGCAGCTCGTAGGCGTACCGGTGCTGCTCGTGGTAGTCGATCAGTCCCGGGTAGGGGGGTGAGGTGACGACGCCGTCGATGCCATCGGGCAGGTCGGCCGACCGCGCGTCCGCGTGCAGCACCGCGACGGTCGCGCCGCCGCGAAGCTGGGCGTACTCGCCGAGCCGGCGCTGGGTGTCGGCCGCGTAGCGGCGCAGGAAGCGGCTGGCCTCCTGCACGGGGCGGCACTCACGGCGGTGCTTGTGGCACCAGTAGGGCGCCCTCACCGGGGTGCGCGCCTCGTCCAGCGCGTGGTGGGGCACGCGCCTTGCCGATCGCGCCGCGCGCGACAGCACGATCGAGAGCGTGGCTCGCTGCGAGCAGCCGTCCAGCGCCGACCGAAAACCGAGCAGCTCCGACAGCGCCCGAGGGGCGATCCAGCGCTCAAGCCATTCACCGGCCGGCGCGTCCAGCGGCGGCCGCGCCAGCGCGTCCTTCAGCTCGGCCGAGATCGCGTCCAGATCGGGGCGAGCCGTCTTGACCTCGGCCAGCAGGCAGTTGAATGCCGAGACATCGCATCCGATCGCGTCGATGCCAAGCACGCTTGCCTCGACGAGGGTCGTGCCGGAGCCGGCGAACGGGTCGTAGATCAGGGCGCCGGGGGCGAACCTGCGCGTGAGCAGCGCCTCGGCGAGCTGCGGCGGGAACTTGCCGAGATAGGGGTGCAGGCGATGCACGTGCTTCGTCCGCTCGCGCTCAGGCAGCTCCTGCTCCGACCACGACAGCTCGCTGTCGATGCGCGCATACAGCGCCTGCTGGGTGCGGTCGGCCACCATCCGAGGCTAGTGCCACGGCCGGACGGCGTGGCCTCGCCAACGCGGTGCTGAGGTGTGACCTGGGTTGCGGCTCGGGGAGGGGGTCAGACCGCGTTCGGGGTCAGACCCCAAAAGTCGGCGCGCGCGACGGGGTCTGACCCCTCCCCGCTGACCGCCAAGCTCTGGTGGCGGAGCGCCTCCCTACGCCGCTTCGCGCAGATCGCCGGTGACACAGCGCCGCAGCGCTTCGACGCAGCCTGGGTCGAACTGCGTTCCCGAGCAGCGCGCGAGCTCGGCCATCGCCACCTCGGGGGAGCGATGCTGGCGGTATGGCCGGTCGGCGGTGATCGCCTCGAACGCGTCCGCGACGAGAATGATCCGCGACTCGATCGGGATCTGGTCGCCCGCCAGCCCGTCCGGATAGCCGCTGCCGTCGATCCGCTCGTGATGGTGGAGGATCCAGTCGGCCTCTTCCGGCCGCTCGGCGGCCGTCACGATCGCATGGCCGAGCCGCGTATGCGTCTTCATCACCGAGAACTCGGCCTCCGTCAGCGGGCCCGGCTTCTGGAGGATCGAATCGGTGATTCCGATCTTGCCGACGTCATGCAGAAGGCCGGCCAGTCGCAGCTTCCCCACCCGGTCGGGCGGCATGCCGAGCTGCTGGCCGATCAGCGCGCAGAGCTCTGAGACGGTCTCGCAGTGGCTGTGGGTGTAGGCGTCCTTCGCGTCCACGGCCCGCGCCAGCGCGGTGGCGAGGGCGTCCGTGTGCCGCTGCTCGGCGATCGCATCCGGCCCGGCGAGGATCGGCTCGAGCGCCTCGTTGTACAGCAGGCAGCGCCGGTGACTGCGCTTGGCCTGGATCAGCGCAAGGTCGGCGCGCCGGATCAGTGCGTCTCTCCCGAGTCCCGCCGAGGCCTCGGCAATGCCGCTGCTGGCGGAGGCCGGCCGTTCGCCGTTGCCGCGGCCCATCTTCGACTGGAGATGCTGGATCAGGTAGAGCGCGTCGACAGCGCGCCGGCCGGGGACGATCAGGGCGAACTCGTCGCCGCCG
>JAWVDZ010000225.1:0-3636 GCA_033856955.1 Gaiellales bacterium | reverse complement strand
CGCGTCCGCGAACTGCAGACGCACGTTGTCCACGCCCTCCAGCGTCAGAGCCAGCGCCGGCTCCAGCCGGCGGTCGATCTCGATTGCGTGAACGACCGCCACCCGCTCGGCCAGCCAGCGAGTCAGCACGCCCAGGCCCGGGCCGACCTCGAGCACCACCTCCGCCGGATCGAGTACGAGCATCCGGCCGACCATGCCCAGCACGTTGTCGTCGGTCAGGAAGTTCTGACCGAGGTCGCGGTCGGGGGTGATGCCGAGCTCCCGCATGCGTGCGATCGAGACCTGCTTGCTCACGCGCGGCATCATGCCAGCGCCACCACCGCCACGCCCGCGGCCACCGCCACCGCCCCCAGCAGGCCGCGGAGGCCGATCGGGTTTCGCAGCAGCGCCGCGGCGAACAGGGGAGCCATCACGATGCTCGACTCGCGCACGGCCGCGACCGGCGCGGCCGGCGCACGCTGGAGCGCCGCCAGCACCAGGGCGTAGGCGCCGAACATGCATCCGCCCGCCAGCAGTGAGCCGCGGCCGAGGGCCGCCCGCACCGCCGGTGCCCCCATCCTCCGGGCCACAAAGAGCGTGTACGCCAGCGCCGGGCCGACCATCACCGCCTCCAGGTAGGGCACCGGCGAGGCGTGCTCCAAGCCGTGCTTGTCCACCAGCGTGTAGCCGGCGATGGTCGCCGCCACCGACAGCGCGAGCAGCAGCTCAGGGCGTCTCAGCCCTGCCACGCCGGAGCCGCGTACGAGCGCGATCCCGGCCACCACCAGCGCAACCCCGCCCAGCTGCCCGGCGTCGGTGGAGGCGCCGGTGACGACCGCTGCGGCCAGCACCAGAGGAGGCGCCGCTCCGCGGGCGATCGGGTAGACGGCGGCCACCGCTGCCCGCTCATAGGCGGCCGCCAGCAGCACGACGTATGCCAGCTCCAGCAGCGCCGATGCGACGATCCACGGCAGCGCCGCCGTCTCCACGTCCCACGTCGCCACCGCCAGCGGGGCGGCCAGACAGACGCCAGCGAGCATCGCAACGGCCGCGGCCGGACGCGGCTCGCGGGCTCCGCCCACCAGCACGTTCCAGAGTGCGTGGACGATCGCCGCAGCCAGCGCCAGCGCGACCGCCGCGCCGCTCACGGCAGGCTGAACACGAGTAAGGCGTTGCGCTCGATCGTCGCCGCCAGCGCCGCCGGCTCGACATCGCGCAACCGCGCCAGCAGATTCAGCGTGTGAAGCACGTTGGCCGGCGTGTTGGGACGCCCGCGCAGCGGAACCGGCGTCAGGTAGGGACTGTCGGTCTCGGCCAGCAGCAGCTGTTCGGGGACGCGACGTGCGGCCTCCTGGAGCTCGACCGCCTTGGGGTACGTGACGTTGCCGGCGAAGGATACGAGGTAGCCGCGCTCGACGGCCTCATCCAGCCGGTCCGGCGACGAGAAGCAGTGCAGCACCACCGGCACCCGGGCGGAGCGCAGCATCGGGAACGTCTCCTCGTCAGCGTCGCGGGTATGGATCACCAGCGGCTTTCCGGTCTCGTTGGCCAGCTCGATCTGCTGCTCGAACACCCGGCGCTGGTCGTCACGATCGGCGTTGTCCCGATAGAAGTCGAGCCCCACCTCGCCCAGGGCTACGACGCGGGGATGGTCGAGCAGCGGCCGCAGGGCGGCCACATCCGCGCGCTCGGCGTCGTGCGGATGCCAGCCGACCACGGCCCACACGCCGGCGTGCCGATCGGAAAGCTCGATCGCCTGCTCGCGGCCGATCGTCAGGATCCTCTCGACGCCGGCGGCCGCCGCGGCGGCCACCGCCTCGTCCGGCCCCTCCTCGCAGCTCTCGAGGTGGGCGTGGCTGTCGATCATGGCGCCGGGTCGACGCGCGGGAAGATCGGCTCCGGCTGCTGCACCCGGCTGCCGGGCTCGAGCAGGCCGAGACCGGCGCGCCCCCAGCCGACGTTGTCGGGATCGCCAACGGCGGCCAGGATCAGGGCGGCGGCGGTCGGGATGTAGGGGTGAAGCAGCACCCCCAGCGCCCGCACCGTGTCGGCCAGCGTGTAGAGCGCGTTGTCCAGCGCGGCGATGTCCTCGGGCCGCTCGCTCTTTGCCAGCGTCCACGGCTGCTGCTCCTCCACGAACCGGTTCGCACGCCGCACCAGCGTCCAGATCTCCTCCAGAGCGCCGGTCAGGTCGATCGCCGCGATCCGCTCGGCCACAGACTCGTGCACCGGCTCGAGCGCGTTCGTGCCCGCCGGCACGGCCGAGTCGCGATAGCGCGTGATCATGGCAGTGGCGCGCGAGACGAGGTTGCCGAGGTCGTTCGCCAGTTCGCCCTCGTAACGGCGATGCAGCCCCTCCCATGTGACGTCCCCATCCTGGCCCCACTGCACCTCGCGCAGCAGGAAGAAGCGCAATGCGTCGCTGCCCAGCCGGTCAACCACCTCGAACGGGTCGATCACGTTTCCGAGCGTCTTGCTCATCTTCTGTCCGCCGCTCGTGAAGTAGCCGTGCACGAACAGCCCGCGCGGCAGCTCGTATCCGGCCGCCATCAGCATCGCCGGCCAGATGATGCCGTGCAGCCGCAGGATGTCCTTCGCCATCATGTGCAGCGAGGTCGGCCAGAACGTGGCGGTGACGTCGCTGCCGAGCCCGTACTCCTGTGCCGTGCGGTAGTTCAGCAGCGCGTCCACCCAGACGTAGATCGTCTGGCTCGGCTCCCACGGCACCGGCACTCCCCAGCTGACCGAGGCGCGCGTGAACGAGACGTCCTCCAACCCGCCCGCGATCATCGAGCGGGCCTCGTTGTACCTCGCCTGGGGACGCACGAAGCCGGGGTTGGCGTCGTACAGCTCCAGCAGCTTGGGCGCCCACTTCGACAGCGGGAAGAACCAGTTCTTCTCCTCCACCCACTCCGTCGGCCGGTTGTGGATCGGGCACAGGTTGCCCGGCTGGACGAGGTCAGTCTCGGCATAGAAGACCTCGCACGACGAGCAGTAGAACCCGGCGTACGTGCCCTCGTACAGGTGCCCCTCGTCGAACAGCCGCTGCACGAAGTCCTGCACCCGTCGCTCGTGCTCGGGGTCGGTGGTGCGGATGAAGAAGTCGTGCGTCGACCCGATCGCCTTCGTCATGCCGCGAAACCTGTCCGAGACCTGATCCACGAACTGCTTCGGCGTCAGCCCGGCCTGCTCGGCCGCCCGGGCCACGTTTCCACCGTGCTCGTCGGTGCCGGTCAAGAAGAAGACGTCCTCGCCCATGCGGCGGTGATGGCGCGCCAGAACGTCGCAGGCAACGGTCGTGTAGGCGTGTCCCAGATGTGGATCTGAGTTGACGTAGTAGATGGGTGAGGTGACAGAGAAAGCCATGTTGAAAGACGTTGTCTGGCAAATCGACGTTGGGGTCGATATGCTGGCCGCATCCTACCGACACGATGCGGAGATGCGGATGGCGAGCGGAAGCAGGGAAGCTGAAGCGCTCACCGGTGGCCCAGCCGGCCGGGCCGGGGGCGTGGTTCGGCGAGTGGACGAGCTGGGCCGGATCGTGATCCGGGTCGAGATCCGCAAGCGGTTCGGCATCCGCGACCGCGATCCCCTCGAGATCAGCGTCCAAGGGGATTCCGTGGTGCTGACCCGGCCGATCGGCCACTGCGTGTTCTG